>JBQGCR010000156.1:0-4529 GCA_052038585.1 Kineosporiaceae bacterium | reverse complement strand
CCGAGGTGGTCGACTTCTCCGTCGAGCACGTCGTCGCCGAGGCCGTCGGGGACGGCCGCGCCTTCGCCGACGACCTCGCGGCCTTCGGCGCGGTCTACGCCCGCCGAGCCCGGCGCGACCACCACCTCTTCGTCGACGCCTTCCGCGCGGGGGCGTTCGACGCCGTGACGCCGACCTCGTCGCGGTAGGGCCGGACGCAGTAGCCTGCCCGGCCATGGAGAGCCTCTTCGAGGCGGCCGGCGGCGAGGCCGGCGTGCTGCGGATCCACTGCCGCAACGGCGAGCACACCGAGATGGACGAGCGCGCGATCGCCTGCTTCGACTCGGCGCTCGCCGACGTCGGGATCACCGGTCCGCTCGGCGAGGTGCTCCACGCGTGGTTCACGTGGGCGACGACCGTCGACATGGTGCGGCACCCGGACTCCGCGGACGACGTCCCCGACGGCGGGGCCGTCCCACGCTGGACGTGGGACGGCCTGCGGCCGTAGCGGACCGGCGGGTCACGCGTCGAGCGGCTCCACGACGCCGTGCCCGCCGACGACGCTCGCGAGGGCGGAGAGGTTCGCCGTCCGGCCGCCGAGCAGGTGGTCGATCGCGGTGAGCCGCGTCGTGTAGTGGCCGACCGCGTACTCGTCGGTCATCCCGATCCCGCCATGCAGCTGGATCGCCTCCTGGCCGACGTGCCGGGCCGCCGTCGTCGTCTGCAGGACGGCGCGCGTCGCGGCGGTGACGACGTCGCCGCCGTCGGCCGCGACCAGCGTCGCCCACAGCGCGGTGCTGCGGGCCAGCTCGAGCGAGACGTACATGTCCGCGGCCCGGAAGGTCAACGCCTGGAACGTCTTCAGCGGCACGCCGAACTGCTTGCGGGTGCGCAGGTACTCCGTCGTCATCGCCAGCGCGGCGTCCATCGCGCCGACGGCCTCGTGGCAGTAGGCGATCCGCGCCTGCGCCGTGACGCGCTCGAGCGTGGCGGCGGCGTCCGCCGTCAGGTCCCCGAGCGGCTCGGCGGGCGTCGCGGCGAACGTGACGCGTGCGGCGCGGCCGCCGTCGTACGTCGGGTACCCGACGCGGTCGGGGCCCGCGGCGTCCGGGCGGACGACGAAGACGCCTGTGCCGGAAGGGGTCCGGGCGACGACGAGGAGGACGTCGGCCCGGGCGCCGTTGAGCACGGGCTCCTTGACGCCGTCGAGCACCCAGCGGTCGCCGTCCTGCCGGGCGGTGACCGGCTCGCCGGTCTCGAAGCTCGCGACGGCGACGACCGTCGTCCCCTCGGCGACGCCCGGCAGGATCGCCGCGCGCTGCTCGGCGGTGCCCAGGGCGGTGACGAGGCCGCCGGCGAGGACGACCGCCTCGACGAAGGGTTCGGGGGCGAGGGCCTTGCCGACCTGCTCGGCGACGAGGGCGACCTCGACGGGGCCGGCGCCCATGCCGCCGTCGTCCTCCGCCACGGGCAGCCCGAGGACGCCCATCTCGGCGAGGCGGCCCCACATGCCCTCGTCGTAGCCGGGGTCCTTGGCGGTCGCGTCGCGGCGGCCGTCGATGGAGGAGTAGGCGGAGGCGAGGAGCTTGCGGACGGCGTCCCGCAGCGCGTCCTGCTCGGCGTCGTACGTGAAGTCCATGTCCAGCCCCTCCTACAGACCCAGGATCGTGCCGGCGATGATCTGGCGCTGGACCTCGTTGGACCCGCCGTAGATCGACGCCTTGCGGAAGTTGAGGTAGCGCGGCGCCGCGACGCGGGCCCACTCCTCGACGGTCGAGCCGTCCTCGGCGCCCGACGCCAGGCCCGCGGGCCCGGCGAGGTCGAGGACGAGCTCGGTGACGGCCTGCTGGAGCTGGGTGCCCTTGAGCTTGAGGACCGACGACGCGGGGTGCGGCTTGCCGTCGGCGGAGTGCGCGGCGACGCGCAGCGCGGTGAGCTCCAGCGCGAGGAGCTCGTTCTCCAGCTCGGCGAACCGGGCCGCGACGAAGGGGTCGGCGAGGCGGTCGGCGTTGCGCTCCTTCGCCGTGGCGAGCACGCGCTTGGTCGACCCGACGGGGGCGACGCCGACGCGCTCGTTGCCGAGGAGGAACTTGGCGTACGACCAGCCCTTGTTCTCCTCGCCGACGAGGTTCTCCGCCGGGACCCGGACGTTCTCGAACCAGACCTCGTTGACCTCGTGGCCGCCGTCGATGAGCTTGATCGGGCGGACCGTGACTCCGGGGGAGCGCATGTCGATGAGCAGGAACGAGATGCCGAGCTGCTTCTTCGGGGCGTCCGGGTCGGTCCGGACGAGCATGAAGATCCAGTCGCCGTACTGGCCGAGCGTCGTCCACGTCTTCTGGCCGTTGACGACGTACTCGTCGCCGTCGCGCACCGCCGTCGTCCGCAGCGAGGCGAGGTCGGAGCCGGCCTCCGGCTCGGAGAAGCCCTGCGACCACCAGATGTCGAGGTTCGCCGTGGCGGGGAGGAACCGCTCCTTCTGCTCCTGGGAGCCGAAGGTCGCGATGACCGGGCCGACCATCGAGGTGTTGAAGGGCAGCGGCGGCGGGACGCACGCGAGCTGCATCTCCTCGTGCCAGATGTGCCGGCGCAGCTGGGACCAGCCCTGGCCGCCCCACTCGACGGGCCAGGCGGGGACGGCGAGGCCCGCGGCGTTGAGGATCCGCTGCGACTCGACGATGTCGTCCTTCGACAGCTCGCGCCGCGCGGCGACCTTCTCGCGCAGGTGCGCGGGGATCTTCGTCGTGAAGAACTGCCGCAGCTCCTCGCGGAACGCGGCGTCCTCCTCGGACAGCCTGAGCCTCATCGTCGAGTCCTCCCGGGGTCGGATGCGGGCTAGGTTACCGGCCGGTAGGGGTTGTGGCGAGCGGTGGTCCCGGCCGGGCGGACCGGGGCGCACCGGGGCACGATGGGCGCGTGCGCGGACAGGTCTGGTTGCAGGGCGGGGCCGAGTTCTCGCGCGGCTACGCGGAGGCGGACGCGCAGGCGCTCGCGGGACCGTCCGGGGCGGCGCGCCGCGTCGTCGTCGCCCCGTTCGCCGGCCGGCCGGGGCGCGAGCGCGAGGTCGCCGGCGGGCACGCGCGCCGCGGGTACGCCGGGCTCGGGGCGGACGACGTCACCGTCGTGCTCCGGGAGGACGACCTGCTGCCGGCGCTCGACGGCGGCGGCCTGCTCGTGGTCCCCGGCGGGTCGCCGGCCCGGCTGCTCGACGCGCTGGCCCCGGTGCGCGACGCGCTGGCCGACGCCGTGGACGGCGGCCTCGTCGTCACGGGGTCGAGCGCGGGCGCCATGGTGCTCTGCCGCTGGACGATGCTGCCGGACCGCGGGCGGCGGGTGGTCTCGGGCCTCGGGCTCGTGCCGGTCGACTACGTCCTCGTGCACTACCGCGGCGGCCGGTCGTGGCTCGACGCGGCGCGGGACGTGCTGCCGGAGCGTCCGGTCGTCCTCGGGCTCCCCGAGGGGGCCTCGGTGGCGGTCGAGCCCGACGGCGCGCTGCGCCGGGTCGGGGACGCCGTCGTCCTCTGACGGTCGGACCCGACCGGACCGGTACTGCCGCGGTCGGGTCGGGGGCACCCGTCCCGGCCGACGATGGAGACATCCGGAGGAAGGGAGACCGGTCGTGCTCGACGGGTTCAACGCCGCGCTCGACGCCGTCGAGGACGCCGTCCGCGCCGGCGAGCCGGTCGACGTGGCCCACCTCGCCCGGCGGGCCGCGACGAGCGAGCACCACTTCCGCCGCACGTTCTCCGCGCTCTCCGGGATGCCGGTGGGCGAGTACGTGCGGCGGCGGCGGATGACGCTCGCGGGCGCCGACGTGCTGGCGGACGACGAGTCCCTGCTCGACGTCGCGGTCCGGCACGGCTACGGGTCCACCGAGGCCTTCAACCGCGCGTTCCGCGCCGTTCACGGCGTGAGCGCCGGGCAGGCCCGGCGCGAGCGGACCCCGCTCGTGTCGCAGCCGAGGGTCGCCTTCCGCCTCACCGTCGAAGGGAGAAGCAGCATGCAGTACCGCCTCGTCGACAAGCCGGCCTTCCGGCTCGTCGGCCTCCGGGCCCGGGTGCCGCTCGTGCACCTCGGGCCGAACACCGCCATCCAGGACTTCGTCCGCGGCGTGGATCCGGCTGTCATGGATAGGATCTCGGCGCTCTCGGAGGCCGAGCCCTCGGGCGTCGTCTCCGTGAGCGACGCCCTCGACGAGTCCCGCGCCGAGGGCACCGAGCTCGACTACTGGCTCGCGGCCGTCACCTCGCAGCCGGCCCCCGACGGGCTCGACGCGCTCGACGTGCCGGCCGGGTCGTGGGTGGTCCTCTCGGCGACGCGCACCGCGTACCCCGAGGGCCTGCAGATGCTCTGGCGCGACGCGTACACCGAGTGGTTCCCGGCGAACCCGTGGCGCACCCGGCCCGGTCCGGAGCTGCTGCGCGTCGAGACGCACGACGACGGGACGGCGGACGGCGAGCTGTGGCTGCCCGTCGAGCCGGCGGCCTGACGGGCTCCGGCGTGGGGGGGGGGGGGGGCCTGGGTCCCCCCACCCACCCCCCCCGCGCTAC
>JBQGCR010000155.1:0-4947 GCA_052038585.1 Kineosporiaceae bacterium | reverse complement strand
CACGCCGACGACGCGCGGGGCCGAGGTCACCGTCCCCGTCGGTGGCGAGGTCGCCACGGGCCGGTACGCCGTCGTCTTCCGCGTCGTCTCCGCCGACGGCCACCCCGTGTCCGGCCGGGTGAGGTTCACGGTCGAGGTCGTCGCGCAGGAGTCGACGCCGACGACGCCGGCCGCGACACCGACCGAGACCCCGCCGACCACGCCGGCCGCGACCCCGACGACGGACCCGAGCACGGACCCGACGACGACGGCGCCGACGGTCGCCCCGACGACGATCGACGGCGAGCCGACCGCGGCGACCGAGACCTCCTCCGCGACGGCCTGGATCGTCGGCGGCCTCGGGCTGCTGTCCGTCGCCATCGGGGCCGCGGCGTTCCTCTACGTCCGGTCCCGGCAGCAGCCGTGAACGCCGCCGTCGCCCGGGCCGCGACGACGGCCGCCGCCGTGCTCGCCGCGGCGCTGGCGGCGGTCGCCGGCGTCGCCCTCACCGGTGCGGCGGCCCCCTCGCTCCTCGTCGACCCCGGACCGCTCGTCCGCTGGGGCCTGCCCGTCGTCGCGGCGCTCGCCGACGTCGCGGCCGCCGTGACCATAGGCACCCTCGTGCTCCTCTGCGTCGCCCTGCCGGCGACCCGGCCCGCGACCCGCCCGGTGCGGACGGCGGTGCGGGT
The DNA here is from genome assembly GCA_052038585.1 of Kineosporiaceae bacterium. Classification (GTDB taxonomy): domain Bacteria; phylum Actinomycetota; class Actinomycetes; order Actinomycetales; family Kineosporiaceae; genus JBQGCR01. The sequence goes on along the minus strand of JBQGCR010000155.1, from coordinate 4,279 downwards.
CGGGGCCGGGGCAGGTCCAGGGACCGACGGCGAAGGCCCCGGACCGTCCGGCACCCGCGACCGGCACGCCCGTGACGCCTTCGCCCCGGGCCTGTCCCTCGTCGTCGCCGCGTCCGCCGCCTGGGCCGTCCTCACCGTCGTCCGGGCCGTCCTGCTCTACGCCGACGTGTCCGGCCGGCCGCTCAGCGACCCGGGCTTCGGCTCGGAGCTCACCTACTTCCTGCGCACGCTCGACCTCGGCCGCGGCCTGGCGTTCACCGCCCTCGTCGCCGCGGTCGTCGCGACCCTCGCCGCCGGCGTCACCCGTCTCGGTGCGGTCGGCCTGCTCACCGTCCTGTCCTTCGTCGGGCTCGTCCCGTCCGCGCTCGCCGGCCACTCCGCGTCCTCGACGAGCCACGAGACGGCCGTGACCTCGCTCGGCCTGCACCTGCTCGGCGTCACCGTCTGGGTCGGCGGCCTCGCGGGTCTCGTCCTGCTCCGCGGCCGGCTCACCGGGCCCGACCTCGCGACGGCGGCGGCCCGCTTCTCCCCGCTCGCGCTGTGGGCGGTCGTCCTCGTCGGCGGCAGCGGCGCGGTCAACGCGTGGCTGCGCCTCGGCGGCGTCGACGGCCTCACCACGAGCTCCGGCGCCCTCGTCGTCGCCAAGACGGCGCTCCTCGCCGTCCTCGTCGCGGCCGGCTGGCTGCACCGCCGCGGCACCGTCACGGCGCTCGCCGCCGGCCGCCCCGGCGCCTTCACCCGGCTCGCCGTCGGCGAGGTGGTCGTCATGGCCGCGACCCTCGGCGTCGGCGCCGCCCTCGCCCGCACCGCACCCCCGGTGCCCGACGAGCCGGCCGGGACCCCCACCCTCGCCGAGTCCGTCACCGGCTACGCGCTGCCGCCGGAGCCGACACCCGGCCGCTGGCTGACGACGTGGCAGCCGGACCTGCTGTGGATCGTCCTCGTCGGGCTCATGGTCGGCCTCTACCTCGCCGGCGTCGTCCGGCTCCGCCGCCGCGGCGACGCCTGGCCGGTGCTGCGCGTCGTCTGCTGGCTCGCCGGTGCGCTCGTGCTCACGTGGACGACGAGCGGCGCCCCGATCGCCTACGGCCGCGTGCTGTTCAGCGCCCACATGGTCGGGCACATGACGACGTCGATGGTCGTGCCGCTCCTGCTCGTCCTCGGCGCGCCCGCGACGCTCGCCCTGCGCGCGCTCACCCCCCGCGGGGACGGCACCCGCGGCCCGCGGGAGTGGCTCGTCGCCGTCCTCGAGAGCCGCTACCTCGCGGTCCTGTCCCACCCGGTCGTCGCGGCGACGCTGTTCGCCGGCAGCCTCGTCGTCTTCTACTACACCGACCTGTTCCGGCTCGCCCTGACGACGCACGTCGGCCACGAGCTCATGCACCTGCACTTCCTGCTCGCGGGCTACCTCTTCGCCTGGGTGATCGTCGGCGTCGACCCGGGGCCGCACCGGCCGACGTACCCGCTGCGCCTCGTCCTGCTGTTCGCGACGATGGCCTTCCACGCGTTCTTCGGGATCAGCCTCATCAGCACGACGACGGTGATCCAGCCGGACTACTTCGGCGGGCTCGGCCGCACGTGGGGCCGCTCCCTGCTCGAGGACCAGAACTTCGGCGGCGGCCTGACGTGGGGGATCGGGGAGGTCCCGACGCTGCTCCTCGCGATCGTCCTGGCCGTCCAGTGGGCCCGCGACGACGCCCGCACGGCCGCCCGGGAGGACCGGCGGGCCGACCGGGACGGCGACAGCGACCTCACCGCGTACAACGAGATGCTGGCCGGCCTGGCTGCGCGCGACGGCGTGCGTGATAGCAAGGACGCGTGACCTCCACCACCCCCTTCGACGACCTCGAGGACTACGTCGCCCTCCCGCGGGTCTCCGGGCTCACCCTCAGCCCCGACGGCACCCGCCTCGTCACCGCCTGCGCAGTGCTCGACCCGAAGAAGACCCGCTACGTCACGGCGCTCTGGGAGGTCGACCCCTCCGGCGAGCGCCCGGCGCGGCGGCTCACCCGCAGCACCAAGGGCGAGAGCTCGGCCGCCTTCGCCGCGGACGGCACCCTGCTCTTCGTCTCCGGGCGGCCCGACCCGGACGCCGCCCCGGACGACGACGCCAAGCCCGCGCTGTGGGCCCTGCCGCCCGGTGGCGGCGAGGCCCGGGTCGTCGCGACCCGGCCGGGCGGGGTCGGCGGTGTCGCGACCGCCCGCCGTGCCGACGTCGTCGTCGTCAACGCCGACACGATGCCCGCGGCCGTGACCGCCGAGGACGACGCCGCCCGGCGCACGACCCGCAAGGACCGCAAGGTCGCGGCGATCCTCCACGAGGGCTACCCGGTCCGCTACTGGGACCACGACCTCGGCCCGGACGCCCCGCGCCTGTTCGCCGGCACCCTCGGCGGGGACGAGCCGCTCGAGCTGCGCGACCTCACGCCGACGCCCGGCCGGTCCCTCGACGAGGCCGCCTTCACGCTCAGCGAGGACGGCACGACGCTCGTGACGACGTGGGCCGTCCCCGAGGCGGGCGGCCGCCGCGAGGCGCTCGCCGTCGTCGACGTCGCCTCCGGCGAGCGCCGGCTCCTCGTCGACGACGAGTGGTGGGAGTTCTTCGCCCCCGCCGTCTCCCCGGACGGCACGCAGGTCGCCGTCGTCGCCGAGCGGCGGACGTCGGCCGACTCGCCGCCGGTCATCCAGGTCGAGCTCGTCGCCCTCGCCGACGGCGCCCGCCGGGTGCTCACCCCGGGCTGGGACGCATGGCCGTCGGGCCTGGTGTGGACCCCGGACGGCAGCGCGCTCGTCGTCGCCGCCGACCACCAGGGCCGGGCCCCGCTCTTCCGGGTGGACGTCGCGGACGGGACGATCACCCGCCTCACCGGCGACCACGGCGCCTACTCCAGCCCGCGGGTCTCCCCGGACTCGACGACCGTCTACGCCCTGCGCTCGGCCGTCGACTCCGCTCCCGCGCCGGTCCGCCTCGCCGCCTCCGGCGCCGACCAGGAGCCGGTCGCGCTCGCCGGGCCCGCCCCGCAGCCCGCGCTGCCGGGGACGCTCACCGAGGTGACGGCGACGGCGGACGACGGCACGCCGCTGCGCGCCTGGCTCGTCCTGCCCGAGGGCGCCTCCGAGGGCGCCCCCGCGCCGTTCCTCCTGTGGATCCACGGCGGCCCGCTGTCGTCCTGGAACGCCTGGTCGTGGCGCTGGAACCCGTGGCTCGCCGCCGCGAAGGGCTACGCCGTCCTCCTGCCCGACCCGGCCCTGTCGACCGGGTACGGGCACGCGATGGTCGAGCGCGGCTGGGGCCGCTGGGGCGCGGCGCCGTACACCGACCTCATGACGCTCACCGACGCCGCGGTCGCCCGGCCCGACGTCGACGCCGACCGCACCGCCGCGCTCGGCGGGTCCTTCGGCGGCTACATGGCGAACTGGGTGGCCGGGCACACCGACCGCTTCCGCGGCATCGTCACCCACGCGAGCCTCTGGGCGCTGGACCAGTTCGGCCCGACGACGGACGCCTCGCACTACTGGCGGCGCGAGATGACGGCCGAGATGGCGCTCGCGAACAGCCCGCACCGGTTCGTCGAGAAGATCACGACGCCGATGCTCGTCGTCCACGGGGACAAGGACTACCGGGTGCCGATCGGGGAGGGCCTGCGGCTGTGGTCCGACCTCGCGCAGCACCACGCGGCGCCGGACGGCACGATGCCGCACAAGTTCCTCTACTTCCCCGACGAGAACCACTGGATCCTCAGCCCGCAGCACGCGGTCGTCTGGTACGAGACCGTGTTCGCCTTCCTCGGCTGGACGGTCCTCGACGAGGCGTGGCAGGTGCCGGACGTCCTGCGCTGACGTCCGGCGCTGACGTCTCGCGCTGACGTCTAACGGACGGGCGTCGGCGCCGTCGTCGGCCGGCCGGTCGGGCGCACGGTCTCCCGGTCGCCGGAGGGCCGCGGCCGCGGGTCCCCCGGCGGGAGGACGGTGGGCCGCCCGGTCGGCCGCGTCGTCGGCCGTGACGACGGCGGGCCGGGCCGCCCGTCCGGCGGCGCCGTCGGCCGGGTCGTCGGGCGCGTGGTCGGCCCGGTCGTCGGCCGCGACGTCGGGCCGGTCGTCGGGCCGGTCGTCGGCGTCCCGGTCGGCGGGCGGGGCACCCCCGGCGTGAGGCTCGGTCCCGGCGACGCGCCTGCGCCGGACGTCCCCGTCGGCGAGGTCTGCGGGCCGGCCGTCGCCCCGGCACCCAGGGGCGGCACCCCGCCGTGGGGGTCGCTCGGGCCGCCGGAGGCCGTCGCGT
>JBQGCR010000154.1:0-1726 GCA_052038585.1 Kineosporiaceae bacterium | reverse complement strand
GGCTCGACGCGGCCGCGCGCACGGCCGCCGTGATCAAGATGTCGCCGGGCGCCGGACGGCACCCCCCCCGTCGTCCGCCTGTGGGGGGCCCGGCTTCGGGCTGGGGTGCGGGGCCCGCTACAGTTCAACTACCCGACGGCCTGACGCCGCGGGTCCGGTGTCCCGGAGGTAATGGTGCCGCTCCAGGTGGAGGTCGTCGCCGCCGACCGCAAGGTGTGGTCGGGGGAGGCGTCCATGGTGGTCGCCCGCACGGTCGAGGGCGAGGTCGGCGTGCTGCCGGGCCACGCCCCGCTGCTGGCGGTCCTCGCGGAGGGCGACGTGCGCGTCACCCCCGTCAGCGGTGAGGCCGTCACGGCCTCGCTCACGAGCGGCTTCGTGTCGGTCGAGCACGACCGCGTCACCATCGTCTCCGACGGCGCCGTCATGTCCGGGGCCCAGGGCCGCTGAGGCGGGCCGGGGGCGCGAGTGGCCGACGTCGTCCTGCCCCTGCTCCTCTTCGGGGCCGTCGCGCTCCTGCTGGTGCTCGTCCTCGCCGCGTTCGTCGTGCGGCGCTACGTCCTCACCCGCGAGCTCGGCACCTTCGACTGCTCGCTGCGCCGTGAGCTGCCCGGCCGGGCGCCCGTGGAGGGCCCCGGCGGGTGGATGGTCGGCGTCGCCCGGTACGAGTCCGACCGGCTCGACTGGTTCCGCATCTTCACGATGAGCCCGCGCCCGCGCCGGTCCTTCGCGCGCAACCGCCTCGTCATCCTCGACCGGCGCGACCCGACGGGCCAGGAGACGTACGCCGTCGTCCCGGGCTCGGTCATCGTCCGGTGCGCCTACGGCGCCGTCGTCCTCGAGCTCGCGATGAGCGAGCTCGCCTACAGCGGCTTCGCCACGTGGCTGGAGTCCGCGCCCCCCGGCCAGAACATCAACGTCGCCTGAGGCGCGTCGCCGGACCCCGCCCCGGCCCGGGGCGGGGTCCACGCGAGCTCACGCGAGGGTGGGGTCCTCCTGCCGGCCGCCGCCCGGCTTCCACAGCACGTCGCCGACACCGAGGTTGGCCACCCGGGCGAGGATGAAGAGCAGGTCCGAGAGCCGGTTGAGGTACTGCGCCGTCAGCGGGTTGAGGCCGCCGGGGGCCTCGACGCCGTGCTCCTCGCGGGCCGCCCACACCCGGCGTTCGGCGCGCCGGGTCACCGTGCGCGCCACGTGGAGCAGCGCGGCCGCCCGGCTGCCGCCCGGCAGGACGAACGAGCGCAGCGGCTCCACCTGGGCGTTCCAGCGGTCGCAGGCCTCCTCGAGGTCGGCCACGTAGGCCTCGGTGACGCGCAGCGGCGGCCACGGCGGGTCCTCGCGCAGCGGCGAGGCGAGGTCGGCACCGACGTCGAAGAGGTCGTTCTGCACGCGCTGGAGGAGGTCGCGGACGTCGCCGTCGAGCTCGTCCCCGGCGAGGGCGAGGACGACGCCGATGGCGCTGTTCGCCTCGTCGACGTCGGCGTAGGCCGCCAGGCGCAGGTCGGTCTTGCGGGTGCGCGTGTTGTCCCCCAGCGCGGTCGTGCCGTCGTCCCCGGTCCGGGTGTAGATGCGCGTCAGGTTCACCATGGGCGACAGCCTACGATCGCGACGTGGAGGCGTTCGAGGTCACCGGCGGGACGAGGCTCACAGGGCAGGTCCGGGTGCCCGGCGCGAAGAACAGCGCGCTCAAGCTCATGGCCGCGACGCTGCTCGCCGCCGGCCGCAGCAC
>JBQGCR010000153.1:0-6710 GCA_052038585.1 Kineosporiaceae bacterium | reverse complement strand
CCTGGCCTTCGCGTGGACCAACGGCTTCCACGACGCCGCGAACGCCGTCGCGACGACGGTCGCCACGCGGTCGCTCACCCCGCGCGTCGCGCTCGGGCTCGCGGCCGTGCTCAACGTCGTCGGCTCCTTCCTCGGCACCGGGCTCGCCGAGCTCGTCGGCACCCAGCTCCTCACCCCGCCGCTGGCCGCCCCGGGGCTGCGCGTCGTCCTCGCGGCGCTGCTCGCCGCCATCGGGTGGAACGTCGTGACGTGGTGGCGCGGCGTGCCGTCATCGTCCTCGCACGCGCTCGTCGGCGGCCTGGCGGGGGCGGGGCTGGCCGCGGCCGCGACGATCGACGGTGAGGTCGTCGCCACCCGCGTGCTCCTGCCGCTCGTCGCCTCGCCGCTCGTCGGCTTCGTCGGAGCCTGGCTGCTCATGCTCGCGCTGCACCGCATGTTCCGGGACCAGGCCTACGGCCGGACGCTGCCGCGCTTCCGGGTGGCCCAGACGCTCTCGGCGTCGGCGATGGCGCTCGGCCACGGGCTCCAGGACGGCCAGAAGACGATGGGCGTGCTCGTCATCGCGCTCGCCGCCGCGGGCCGCGGGGACGGTGACGGCGTCCCGATGTGGGTGCAGACGTCCGTCGCGCTCGCGCTCGGCCTCGGGACGTTCGCCGGCGGCTGGCGGATCATCCGCACGCTCGGCCGGCGGGTCGTGCACGTCGAGCCGGTGACGGGCTTCGCCGCGGAGACCGTGGCCTCCGGCCTGCTCTACACGACGGCGTACGTCTTCAACGCCCCCGTGTCGAGCACCCACACCGTCACCGCGTCGATCGCCGGCGCCGGGACCGCGAACGGTGGCCTGCGGTCCCTGCGCTGGCGGGTGCTGCGGCCGATCCTCCTCGCCTGGGCCGTGACCCTCCCGGTCACCGCGGCCGTGGCGGCCGGCCTGTACGGGGTGCTCTCCCTGGCCTGAGCGAGCACCCCGCCGTCGGGCCGGTGCCGCTCAGCCGAAGCGGCCGGAGATGTAGTCCTCCGTGGCCTTCTTCGCCGGGTTGGAGAAGATCTTCTCGGTGAGGTCGAACTCGACGAGCTCGCCGGTCCGGTCGCCGGTGTCCTCGGACGGCTTGGCCGTGAAGAACGCCGTCCGGTCCGCCACGCGCGCCGCCTGCTGCATGTTGTGCGTGACGATGATGATCGTGTACTCCTTCACCAGCTCGAGCATGAGGTCCTCGATGCGCGAGGTGGCGATGGGGTCGAGCGCGGAGCACGGCTCGTCCATGAGGATGACCTCGGGCTGGACCGCGATCGTCCGGGCGATGCACAGCCGCTGCTGCTGGCCGCCGGAGAGGCTGTAGGCGGACTGCTTGAGCTTGTCCTTGACCTCGTCCCACAGCGCGGCGCCGGTGAGCGCCTCCTCGACGAGGTCGTCCATGTTCGAGACCTTCATGCCCGTGACCCGCGGCCCGTAGGCGATGTTGTCGTAGATGCTCTTCGGGAACGGGTTCGGCTTCTGGAAGACCATCCCGATCCTACGGCGCACCTCGATGGGGTCGACCTCCGGGGCGTACATGTCCTGCCCGTGGTAGGAGATCGTCCCCTCGACGCGGGCGCCCGGCACGAGGTCGTTCATCCGGTTGAGGCAGCGCAGCACGGTGGACTTGCCGCACCCGGACGGGCCGATGAGCGCCGTGATCTCGTTGCGGCCGAAGCTCAGCGACACGTCGTGGACGGCCTTGAAGGTGCCGTAGTAGATGTCCACGTTCGTGCAGTCGATCACCGGCGACGGAGCGCCCAGGGGGCGGCGGCGGTCGTCCCGCTCCGCCGGCATCTGGCGCATCTGCCGCGCGTCGTCCGGGGAGGCGCTGTCGGTGGTCGTCATCGTCGGGGAGTCCTTGGTCGTCAGGCGGAGGTCGGTGCGGTCGGTCTGGGTCATGACGGTCTCACCAGCGCTTCTGGTAGCGGTTGCGGATGACGATGGCCAGCGCGTTCATCGCGAGCAGGAGCGCGAGCAGCACGATGATCGCCGCGGACGCCACGATCTGGAGCTCCTCCTGCGGCCGGGCGGCCCAGCCGAAGATCTGGATCGGCAGCGTCGTGAAGCCGGAGAGGATGCCGTCCGGGTCGTAGGTGATGAACGTGGCGCCGCCGAGCAGGAGCAACGGGGCGGCCTCGCCGATCGCCCGCGACAGCGCGAGGATCGTCCCGGTCGCGACGCCCGGCACGGCGGCCGGCAGGGTCTGCTTCCACACGGTCTGCAGCTGCGTCGCGCCGAGCGCGAGCGAGCCCTGCCGGATCTCCATCGGCACCGCGCGCAGGGCCTCGCGGGTCGCGATGATGATGACCGGCAGGATGAGCAGCGCCAGGGCGATGCCGCCGACGAGCACGGTGCCGCGGCGCAGGCCGACGGCGAGGGCGAAGCCCGCCGTGAGCATCCCGTAGATGATCGCCGGGACGGCCGCGAGGTTCTGCAGGTTGACCTCGATGAGCCGGTTGTACCAGCGGGTGTTGTCGGCGAACTCCTCGAGGTACACCGCGGCGGCGATGCCGAGCGGGATCGCGAGCGCGGCGGTCACCGCGATGACCCAGGCGCTGCCGAGGATGGCGGCGCGGGCGCCGGCCGTCTCCGGGCGCACGGTCGAGGAGTAGTTCGTGAAGAGCTCGGAGTCCAGGCGCGGCAAGCCCGTGACGAAGCTGTCGACGAGCAGGACGACGAGGACGACGACGGAGAAGAGCAGCGTGAACCACAGCGTCACGAGGAAGGCGATCGACGCGGGCGACCGCTCGCCGTGCTGCTCGGCCTTGAGCGGCGGCGGTGAGGCCTTGGACGGGCGCGCGAGCGTGCCGATGCTGGCCATCAGTAGGCCTCCCGGAACTTCCGGACGAGCCGGATGCTGATGATGTTGATGACCAGGGTGAGGAGGAACAGCGCGAGCCCGACCGCGTAGAGCGTGTCGTAGGAGAGCGTGCCGGGCGTGCTCTCGCCGGTGGCCGTCTGGGCGATGAAGCCGGTCATCGTCTGCCCCGCCTGGCCGGGGTTGCTCACCATGCGCGGCTGCGTCCCGGCGGCGAGCGCCACGATCATCGTCTCGCCGATCGCGCGGGACAGCGCGAGGACGATCGAGGCGGCGATGCCGGAGATGGCTGCGGGGAACACGACCCGCAGCGTCGTCCGCATCCGGTTGGCGCCGAGGGCGAGCGAGCCGTGCCGCAGCGACTGCGGGACGGCGCTCATCGCGTCCTCCGACAGCGAGGCGACCGTCGGGATGATCATGATGCCGAGCACGAGGCCGGCGGACAGCACGCTGAACGTGCCGACCTCGAGGCCGAGCAGCCCGTTGAGCACGACCGGCGCGACGAAGGTCAGCGCGAAGAAGCCGTAGACGACCGACGGGACGCCGGCGAGCACCTCGAGCACCGGCTTGAGCACCTTGCGCACCTGCGGCCGGGCGTACTCGGAGAGGTACACGGCGGCGCCGAGGCCGAACGGCACGGCGATGCACAGGCCGATCGCCGTCGTCCACAGCGTGCCCGTGACGAGCGGCAGGACGCCGTAGCTCTCCTGGCCGGAGAAGCGCGGCGTCCACCGCGTCCCGGTGAGGAACTCGACCACCGAGACCTGGCGGAAGAACTCCAGGGCGGGGAAGAGCAGCGCGAGGACGATGCCGACGGTGACGAGGACGGACAGCCCTGCGGCGCCGCCGATGACGACCATGGTCGCCTGCTCGCCGCGACGGTTGGACTGACGGGTGATGACGGCCTGACGGGGGCCAGGTCGTCCGACCTGGCCCCCGGCCGTCGTGAGGCTGCTCACGACTTGGACTCCACTGTTCGCTCCGATCGGGTGCGGCGGGCGGCCGTCAGCCGCCGATGCCCTCCACGGCCGTGGTGAGGGCCGTCTGCTGCTCCTCGTTGAGCGGGACGAACTGGGCCGCCTCGGTGGCCGTCTCGTCGTTCTCGGCGTACCAGTCGACGAAGGCGGCGACCTGCGGCTTGTCCGTGTAGGACTTGTCGTTCACGTAGACGAAGAGCGGGCGGGCCAGCGGGGTGTAGGTGCCGTCCTGGGCGGTCTCGGCGCTCGGGGCGACGCAGCCGCTGCCGCTGTCGACCTCGACGGCCTTGAGCGCCTCGGCGTTCTCCTCGAAGTACGTGTAGCCGAAGTAGCCGATGGCGTTCGTCGAGCCGCTGACGCCCTGGACGATGACGTTGTCGTCCTCGGAGGCGTTGTAGTCGGTCCGGCTCACGCCCTCCTCACCGTTGATCTCGTCGGTGAAGTAGTCGAAGGTGCCGGAGTCGGTACCCGGGCCGTAGAGCTCGATCGTCTCGTTCGGGAACGAGGGGTTGACCTGGTTCCAGGTGGTGACCGTGCCCTCGGCGGCGGGCTCCCAGATCTTCTTCAGCTCGTCGGTCGTCAGGCACGTCAGCCAGTCGTTGTCCGCGCTGGTGACGACGGTGAGGGCGTCGGTGGCCACCCGCAGCTCGGTGAACGAGATGCCGGCGGAGTCGCACGCCGCCTTCTCCTCGTCCTTGATCGGGCGGGAGGCGTTGGACAGGTCGGTCTGGCCCTGGCAGAACTTCTCGAAGCCGCCGCCGGTGCCGGAGGTCTGGACGGTGATGTTCACGCCCGAGTTCTCCTCGCGGAACAGCTCCGCGGCAGCCTCGGTCAGGGGACCGACCGTCGAGGAGCCGTCGGCGATGACCTCGCCGCTGACGCCGCCGCCGGTGGCGTCGCCGCCCGCCTCGGCCTCGTTGCCGCCACCGCAGGCGGCAAGCCCCAGGGTCAGGGCGATCGCTGCCGGCAGGACGCCGAGGCGAAGGGTGCTGCGCTTCACGGAGGTTCCTCTTTCTCGCTGGGGTCGCGGTGGCGCAGGCAGGGGGGGCCGCGCCGTGACGTCAGCGACGGTAGGGAAGGCAGGTGAAGCACCGGACCGGCCCCGGTGAACGCGGCGTGAACGCCTCCGTTCGAGGGGACGACGTTCTCGCCGGCCTCGGGTGAACGCGAGGTGAACCGTTGCGCGGCAGGGCGGTTCGTCGTGGGTCGTCCCCGTGCCGGCGGCCTCAGCGGGCGGAGTGCACCTCGACGGCGTGGACGACCCCGGTCGAGCGGCCCTTGGGGCGGCGGCCGACGTGGGCGACGAGCACCTGGGCGGGCTCGAGGTAGGGGTCCCTTGCGGGCAGGTCGCGGCGCGCGTCGTCCGTGCAGGCCTTGGCCAGGGCGGCGAGCAGGCGGGGCAGGACGGGCCGGTGCGTGCACAGCATCGCGGTCTCGCCGCCCTCGAGGAGGGCGGTGAGGTGCTTGCCGGCCTTGCCGGGGTGACGGCGGTGGCCGAGCTCGGTGAGCCCGCTCTTCGTGCGGACCTTCGTGCGCGTGGCCCGGACGAACGGCGCGAGCGTCTGCGTGCAGCGCAGCCACGGCGAGCTGAGCACCCACGTGGGGCGCCAGCACTCGAGCAGCCGGACGAGCGCCTCGGACTGCCTGCGGCCGAGCTCGACGAGCGGGCGGTCCGCGTCGGCCCGGCTCCACGACGCCCGCGGCCGGGCCTTGGCGTGCCGGAGCACGACGACCGGCCGGGTGTCGAGCGACCCCTCGTCGCGCCAGCGCCGCAGGACGGCGAGGGTCTCGTGCTCGGTCGGGTACGGCAGGAGCTCGACGGCCTCGTCCAGCGGCGCCCAGCGCACGTCGTCGATCTCGTCCGGGCCGGCCGTGCGGGCGCCCTGCCGGACGAGGGTCGCGGCCCAGTAGCGGACGACCTTGTCCCGCCCGTCGGGCAGCGTCCAGCCGACGGTGGGCAGGGGGCGGCCGAGGGCGACGACGGCGCCGGTCTCCTCGGCGGTCTCCCGGACGGCGCAGACCCCGAGCGGCTCGTCGCCCTCCCGCTTGCCCTTGGGCAGCCCCCAGGTGCCCCAGCGCGCCGAGTGCACGAGGAGCACCTCGAGGGTCTCGGGCCGCTTGGGGCCGCCGGGCATCCGCCAGCAGACGACGCCGGCCGCCTCGACCGGGCCGGGGGCGTCGTCCTCCGCGTGGACGGGTCCGTCCGCGGTGTCGCCCCGGGTCACCGGCGACGCGGTCCGCGACGCCTCGGCCGGGTCGCGATGAGGTGGCTCTGCAGGTCGGTGAGCGGCTCGCCGTCCTCGCCGTGGCGGTGCGGCGTCCACACCCCGTCCGGGCCGAGGTGCCAGGACGCCGTCGTGTCGGCCATCGACAGGTCGAGCAGCTCGGCGAGCTCGGCGACGTGGTCGGGGTCGCGCAGCCGTACGAGCGCCTCGACCCGGCGGTCGAGGTTGCGGTGCATCATGTCCGCGCTGCCGATGTACACCGCGGGCTCCCCGCCCCCGGCGAACCAGAAGATCCGCGAGTGCTCGAGGAAGCGGCCGAGGATGCTGCGCACCCGGATGTTCTCGCTGAGCCCGGGCACGCCCGGCCGGATCGCGCAGATGCCGCGGACGACGACGTCGACCGGGACGCCGGCCTGCGACGCCCGGTACAGCGCGTCGATGAGCACCTCGTCGACGATCGAGTTCATCTTGACCCGGATCGCCGCGGGCCGGCCCTCGGCGTGCAGGGCGATCTCGCGGTCGATCCGGTCGACGAGGCCGCTGCGCAGCGAGCGCGGCGCGACGAGCAGGCGGCGGTAGGCGGTCTTCGGCGCGTACCCGGAGAGCTGGTTGAACAGCCGGGTCATGTCCTCGCCGACCTGCGGGTCGCACGTGAGCAGGCCGAGGTCCTCGTA
>JBQGCR010000152.1:0-1731 GCA_052038585.1 Kineosporiaceae bacterium | reverse complement strand
GAGTCGGCCGACAGCGTCGTCGCGTGCACGTAGATCGTCCTCGGCGTCGCGAAGCCGTTCTCGTGGATGAGCCGGATGCTGTCGTCGCCGGTCGCGCCCCAGACACCGGAGTGCGTCGAGACCGCGACGTCGAGCTCGCGGGCCACCTCGAAGGCGGCGCGCTCGGGGAAGGCGGGGTCGCCGGTGACGTCGAAGGCCATCTGGAAGCCGAGCCGGTCGCCTTTGCCGTCGATGCGTCGCCGGTAGAAGTCGGTGAACTCCGGTGCGGTGGACCAGTTCCACGGCCCGTCCTGGATGTTGCCGTAGCCGAGGACGAAGCGGCCCGGCACGGCCTCGAGCGCGTCGACGGCCGCGTCCGCGTGGTCGACGGTGCGCAGGCCGTGCGACCAGTCGACCGTCGTCGTCACCCCCGCGTCGAGCGCCTCGACCGCGCCGAGGAGGTTGCCGGCGTGGACGTCCTCGGGGCGGAAGACCTTGCCCCACTCGAGGTAGTACCAGACGAAGTACTGGGTGAGCGTCCAGTCGGCGCCGTAGCCGCGCATCGCCGTCTGCCACAGGTGCCGGTGGGTGTCGACCATGCCCGGCATGACGATGCCGCCGGACGCGTCGACCTCCAGCGTCCCGTCGGGGACGGCCAGGTCGGGGCCGACGTCGGCGATGCGGTCGCCGACGACGAGGACGTCGGCGCGGGGCAGGACGGTGTGCGCGTCGTCGAGGGTGAGCACGAGGCCGCCGCGCAGGACGACCGGTCGGGTGGGCTCGGGCATGGGGCGCTCCAGCGGATCGTCGTCGAACCGGGGGACGGTGCCTCCGACCACGTCCAGGGACGACGGACAGGTGTCCGCTGTGCGGTCGGTGCGGACACTCTCGCCCTGGGTCCACGGCCTGTCAAGGGGTGGACAGGGCCTTGAGCGGGTCTATGGTGGGCGCGTGGCGCGCGAGCAGACCGGACCGGACTTCGTCGAGGCGCTCGCGCGCGGCCTCGACGTCCTCACCGTCTTCCAGCCCGGACGTCCCGTCATGAGCCTGTCGGAGGTCGCCGCCGCGGCCGGACTCGCCCGGCCGACGGCCCGGCGGCTGCTCCTCACGCTCGCCGAGCTCGGCTACGTCCGCCAGGCGGACGGTGGGTTCACCCTGACGCCGCGGGTGCTCGATCTCGGGACGGTGTACATGCGCTCGCTCGGGCTGTGGGACGTCGCCCGGCCCCACGTCGAGGAGCTCGTCGCGGCGACGGGGGAGTCGTCGTCGCTCGCCCAGCTCGACGGGTCCGACGTCGTCTACGTCGCCCGGTTCGCCGTCCCGAAGATCATCACGCTCGCCGTGACGATCGGGACCCGCTTCCCGGCGCTGCAGACCTCGCTCGGCAAGGTGCTCCTCGCCGACCTGCCGCCGGACGAGCTCGACGCGGTCCTCGCCGAGCCGAGCCGCTCCGGCGTCGTCCCGCGCTGGCAGCCGACACCCGCCGAACGGGACGCCGCCCTGCGCGAGGTGCGCGCCCGCGGCTGGGCGCTCACCGACGAGCAGCTCGCCCCCGGCATCCGCTCGGTCGCCGCGCCGCTGCGCGACGGGTCGGGCCGGGTCATCGCCGCGCTGAACGTCACGGTCCACGCCGCGGAGACGAGCCTCGAGACGCTCCTCGAGCACCACCTGCCGCTGCTCCTGCGCGCCGCCTCGGCGGTCAGCGAGGACTGGGCCCGCCACGCCTCCGTGCCCGAGGTGCTCGCCCGCTGA
>JBQGCR010000151.1:0-10671 GCA_052038585.1 Kineosporiaceae bacterium | reverse complement strand
AAGAGGGCGGTGGCGGGCGACGCGGCCGTGGCGGGCGGCGGCGGCGCTCTTCGCCGCCCTCGCCGCGCTGCTCGCCGGGTGGACCGCCGCCCCGCTCGTGCCCTCCGTCACCGCCCGGCCCTGGCCGCCGCCCGGCTGGGTCGTCGTCCAGTGCGCCGTCGGCCCGGGCGCCGCCGCCGTCGTCCCGACCGGGCCCGGGCACGCCGTCCTGCTCGACGCCGGGCCGGAGCCCGCCCTCGTCGACCGGTGCCTGCGGCGCCTGGCCGTCACGGTGCTCGACCTCGTGGTCCTCACCCACTTCCACGCCGACCACGTCGACGGTCTCCCCGGGGCGCTGCGAGGGCGCCGGGCCGGTCAGGTGCTCGTGAGCCCGCTCGCCGTGCCGGCCGAGAACGCCGACGCCGTCCGCGAGGCCCTGCGCGGGGCCGGCGCCGTCCCGGTCGAGGCGTGGGCCGGGCGGTCCGGCACGGCGGGGTCCGGCGCGGACCGGGTGCGCTGGGAGGTCCTCTGGCCCGTGCCGCCGCTCGCGACCGGCGCCGAGGCGGGCGACGGGGACGAGGGGACGGCCGTCAACGACGCGTCCGTCGTCACGCTCCTGCACGTCCGCGGGCGCCGGGTGCTCAACCTCGGCGACGTCGAGACCGAGGCCCAGGCCGGCCTGCTCCGGGCCCTGCCGCCGGACGCGCACGGCGTCGACGCCGTCACCGTCGCGCACCACGGCTCGGCCCGCCAGCTGCCCGCCCTCTACGCCCGGATCGCCCCGCGCGTGGCGCTCGTCGGCGTCGGCGTCAACGACTACGGCCACCCGGCCGACCGGACGCTGGCGCTGCTCGCGCGGCTCGGGACGACGACCCGGCGGACGGACACCGACGGCGACGTCGCGGTCGTCGCGGTCGGCTCCGACGGGCTCGGCCTGTCGGCCCGGTCGCCGTGACGGGTTGCGCCGGAGCCTGTCCCACGGGCCGGTCGCCGGTTACCCTCCCGCCATGGCGACGGCGCCCGCGGTCCCCGAACCGCGCGACACCCTCGACGCACTGACCCACCTGGTGCTCGAGGTGTCCTCCCAGCGCGCCGTCGAGGACGTGCTCGGCGTCGCCCTGCGCCAGTGCCTCGACCTCACGGCCTCCCAGTTCGGCTTCATCGGGCTCGTCCGGCCGGCCGCGCACGAGCTCGCCGACGGCGAGCTGGAGATCGTCGCGATCCACGGCTTCCACCCGGCGCCGTCGTTCTTCGCCGAGCGCCGCGTCATCCCGTTGCGCCCCAACGTGTTCAGCCGCGTCATCCTCGAGGACCGCGCGGTCCGCAGCCTCGACGCGGGCGCCGAGCCGCGCCGCGTCGGGCAGCCGCCCGGGCACCCGGTCGTCGGGGCGTTCCTCGGGGTGCCGCTGCGCCTGGACGGCACCCCGATCGGGATGATCGGCCTGGCCAACCGGGCCGGGCCCTACGAGGACGAGCACGAGCGGCTCGCCCTGACGTACGCCACCCTCGTCGCCGTCCTCGTCCGCAACGCCCAGCTCTACGAGCAGCTCCAGGAGACGAACTCCTGGCTCGAGCGGCTCGTCGCGGACCGCACCCGCGAGCTCGCCGACGCCCGGGACGCGCTGGCCCGCAAGGCCGCCACGCTCCAGGCGGTGCTCGCCGAGACGGTCGACGCGCAGGAGACCGAGCGCCGCAGGATCGCCGCGGACATCCACGACGGCATCACCCAGATGCTCGTCGGGGCCATGCTCGAGCTGACCTCCGGCGAGCACCGGATCGCCTCCGGCCACCACGAGGCGGCCGCCCAGGCGCTCGCCTCGGCGCGGACGATCCTCACCGAGGTCGAGTCCGAGATCCGGCGCGTCGTCCACGACCTGCACCCGCCGGTCCTCGTCGGCCTGGGCCTGGCCGCCGCCCTGCGCGTCGCGGCCGAGCAGGTCGGCCGGCGGGGCGGCCCCGCCTGCTCGGTCGAGGTGACCGGGCGGCCCGTCCGGCTGCCGCCGGCCGAGGAGACCGCCCTCTACCGGGTCGCGCAGGAGGCCCTCGCCAACGCGTGCGCCCACGGGCGGCCGACGCACGTCGCCGTCCACGTCGCCGTCGACGACGGCGACCGGGCGTGCGTCACCCTCACCGTCCGCGACGACGGGTGCGGCTTCGACCCCGCGGCCGTCCGGCCGCTCGACGGCGGCCGGCAGCACCTCGGCCTGGAGAGCATGCGCCGGCGGGTCGAGGCCCTCGCCGGACGGCTCGACGTCACCTCCGCCCCCGGCCGCGGCACGACCGTCCGCGCGTGCGTCCCGCTGCCGTGACCACCGTCCTCGTCGTCGACGACCACCCGCTCGTGCGGCAGGGCGTGCGCAGCCTGCTGTCCAACCACCCCGAGCTCGAGGTCGTCGGGGAGGCCGCGACGGCCGACGAGGCGGTCGAGCGCTTCCGGACCCTGCGCCCCGACGTCACGCTGCTCGACATCCGGCTGGGGGAGGACAGCGGGCTCGACGTCCTCGACGCCCTCCTCGAGGAGCGGCCCGGCGCGCGGGTGCTCGTCGTCTCCTCCTTCGACGACGACGAGTACGTCACCCGGTCGCTGCGCGCGGGCGCCCTCGGCTACGTGCTCAAGGCCGACTCCCCGCAGGTGCTTGTCAGCGCGGTGCACGCCGTGGCCTCCGGCGAGCGCGCGCTGGGGCCGCGCGTCACCGCCCAGCTCGTCGAGCAGCTCCTCGGCGAGTCCGACGCCCGCGCCCCGGGCCTGGACCCGCTCGAGGTGCGGATGCTCGCCATGCTGAGCCGCGGGCTGAGCAACGGGCAGATCGCCGAGGAGCTCTACATGAGCGACACGACGGTCAAGCGCCGGCTGCGGGTGCTCTTCGGCAAGCTCGGCGTGAGCCGGCGCGCCGAGGCCGTCGGAGCCGCCGCCCGCCGCGGGCTGCTGCCCGGCCCGTGAGAGTGACCCGATCGGGTCACGGATGTGACCCGGTTTCGCCGCGCCCCGCGCGCCCCCGCCGACCTACCGTCGGCCTCGGACGTCGCCTCGACGACGAGGCCCGACGGAGAGGACCGGCCCGTGTACCCCGCTGCCTTCGACTACTCCGCACCCCGCACCCTCGACGAAGCCCTGGCCACGCTCGCGGACGTCGGTGACGACGGCCGCGTCCTCGCCGGCGGCCAGTCGCTCATCCCGATGATGAAGCTGCGCCTGGCCTCGCCGGCGCACCTCGTCGACATCAACAAGGTCGCCGAGCTCGACTACGTCCGGGAGGTCAACGGGCACGTCGCGATCGGTGCGCTGGCCCGGCACGCCGACGTCGCGGCGTCCGACGTCGTCGCCCGGCACAGCTCGACGGCGGCGGCCGCCGCCCGCTGGGTGGCCGACCCGCTGGTCCGCAACCGCGGCACCGTCTGCGGCTCGGTCGCCCACTGCGACCCCGAGGGCGACTGGAACTCGGTCATGCTCGCCGTCGGCGCGACCGTCGTCGCGCGGTCCGCCGCGGGCGGCGAGCGGCTCGTCCCGCACGAGGAGTTCGTCGTCGACTTCTTCACCAACGCGCTGCGGCCGGGGGAGATGGTCACCGAGGTCCGGGTGCCCAAGCAGGGTCCGCGCAGCGGCGGGGCCTACCTCAAGCTCGAGCGCAAGATCGGCGACTACGCCACCGTCGCCGTGGCGACCCACCTGTCGCTCGACGAGGTCGGCCGGGTGGCCCGGGCCGGCCACGCCCTGACGGCGGTGAGCGGCACGAACCTCAAGGTGCGCGAGGCCGAGGCCCTGCTCGTCGGCGAGGAGCCGTCGGCGGCGCTCTTCGACGAGGCCGCAGACGTCGCGGCCCGCACGTGCGACCCCGAGAGCGACGTCCGCGGTCCGGCCGACTACAAGCGCGCCGTCGTCCGGGAGTACGTCCGGCGCGGCCTGGCCGCCGCCTACCAGTCCGCGAGCCGCGCCGGCGCCGGCGCCTGAGGAGGACCCGATGCAGATCACCGTGACCGTCAACGGCACGCCGCACACCCGCGACGTCGAGCCCCGGGTGCTCCTCGTCGACTTCCTCCGGACCCACCTCGGCCTCACCGGCACCCACGTCGGCTGCGACACGACGTCCTGCGGCGCGTGCACGGTCCGGCTCGACGGGCGCCCCGTGAAGTCGTGCACGCTCTTCGCCGTCCAGGCCGACGGCTGCGAGGTCCGCACCGTCGAGGGCCTCAAGGGCGCCGACGGGCTGCACCCCGTGCAGGCCGCGTTCAAGGAGCACCACGGCCTCCAGTGCGGGTTCTGCACCCCGGGCATGATGATGGTGGGAAGCGCACTGCTGGAGGAGAACCCGGCCCCGAGCGAGGACGACGTCCGCTGGGCCATCTCCGGGAACATCTGCCGCTGCACCGGCTACACGAACATCGTCACCGCCATCCGCGCGGCCGGCTCCGTCGTCGCGGCCGCCGGCACCGTCCCCGCAGCCGACACCGTCCCCGCAGCCGAGCCGGCCCCCGCCGGCGTCGGCGAGTGAGCCAGGAGGCGCCGACCATGACCGTCACCGAGCCGCACCCCACCCCCCGCACCCCGGCCGACATCGGCGGCATCGGGCACAGCGTCCGCCGCAAGGAGGACGACCGCTTCATCCAGGGCGCCGGCCGCTACCTCGACGACGTCGTCCTGCCCGGCATGCTCCACATGGCGATCCTGCGCTCGCCGGTCGCCCACGCCCGGATCCTGTCGGTCGACACGAGCGATGCGCAGGCCATGGAGGGCGTCGTCGCCGTCGTCACCGGCGCGATGCTCGCCGAGCACGGCCTCGCGTGGATGCCGACGCTGTCCGGGGACACCCAGGCCGTCCTCGCGACGGACAAGGTGCGCTTCCAGGGCCAGGAGGTCGCCGCGGTCGTCGCGACCGACCCCTACGTCGCCAAGGACGCCCTCAACGCGATCTACGTCGACTACGAGGACCTCCCGGTCATCACGACGCCCCAGCAGGCGCTCGAGACCGACGTCCTCATCCGCGACGAGAAGGAGGGCCAGACCGACAACGTCGCGTACACGTGGGAGGCCGGCGACGCCGCGCTCACCGACGCCGCGTTCGCCCGCGCCGCGCACGTCGTCACCCTCGACACCCACTACCCGCGCAGCCACCCGTCGCCGCTGGAGACCTGCGGCGCCGTCGCCGACGTCAACCCGGTCACGGGCCAGGCGACGATCTACCTGACGAGCCAGGCGCCGCACGCGCACCGCACGCTCTTCGCGCTCGTCGCCGGCCTGCCCGAGGAGAACATCCGGGTCATCACGTGCGACATCGGCGGCGGCTTCGGCAACAAGGTGCCGATCTACCCCGGCTACGTCGTCGCGACGGCGGCCTCGCTGCTCATCGGCAAGCCGGTCAAGTGGGTCGAGACCCGCAGCGAGAACCTCATCTCCACCGGCTTCGCCCGGGACTACCACATGCACGGCGAGCTGGCCTTCGACGAGAACCTGCGGATCATCGGGATGCGCGCCGGGATCCTGTCCGACCAGGGCGCCTTCTACGCCGACGCCCAGCCGACGAAGTTCCGGGCCGGGCTGTTCCACATCTGCACCGGCAGCTACGACTTCAGCGCCGCGCACGTCACGGCCAAGGGCGCGTTCACGAACAAGGCGCCCGGCGGCGTGGCCTACCGCTGCTCGTTCCGGGTCACCGAGGCGTCGTTCCTCATCGAGCGGCTCATGGACACCGCCGCGCACCAGCTCGGCGTCGACCCCACCGAGCTGCGGGCCCGCAACTTCATCCGGGCCGAGCAGTTCCCGTGGCTGTCGCCGACGGGCTTCGTCTACGACTCGGGCGACTACCACGCCGCCCTCGACCAGGCGAAGTCCCTGCTCGGCTACGACGCCTGGCGCGCCCGGCAGGCCGAGCACAACGCCCGGCACGACCGGGGCGAGGTGTCGACACGGATCGGGATCGGCGTCGCGTCGTTCACCGAGGTCGTCGGGGCCGGCAACAGCAAGGAGTTCGACATCGCCGGCATCAAGATGTTCGACTCCGCCGAGCTGCGCGTGCACCCGACGGGCAAGGCGATCCTCAAGCTCGGCGTCCAGACCCAGGGGCAGGGCCACGAGACGACGTTCGCCCAGATCGTCGCCGAGGAGCTCGGCATCCCGGTGTCGCACATCAAGGTGCAGGAGGGCGACACGGACAACACCCCGTACGGCCTGGGCACGTACGCGAGCCGGTCGACCCCCGTCGGGGGCGCGGCGACGGCGATGGTCAGCCGCAAGCTGCGCGAGAAGGCGCGGCACATCGCCGCCCACCTCCTCGAGGCGAACCCCGACGACCTCGAGTGGGAGCCCGGCCGCTTCACCGTCGCCGGCACCGACCGCTCGGTGACGATCCAGGACATCGCCTTCGCCGCGTACACGAACCACCCGGACGGCATGGAGGCCGGCCTCGAGGGCGTGACGTACTACGACCCGCCGAACATGACCTACCCCTTCGGGTCCTACCTCGTCGCCGTCGAGGTCGACACCGGCGACGGGACGTGGAAGGTCCTCGACATGGTCGCCGTGGACGACTGCGGCGTCCGGATCAACCCGATGATCGTCGACGGGCAGATCACCGGCGGGCTCACCGAGGGCTTCGCCAAGGCGAACATGCAGTGGATCACCTTCGACGACGACGGCAACTGCATCGGCTCGACCTTCATGGACTACCTCGTGCCGACCGCCTGGGAGACGCCCCGGTTCCGGCTGGGCGCCACCGTGACGCCGTCCCCGCACCACCCGATCGGGGCGAAGGGCGTGGGGGAGTCGGCGACCGTCGGCTCGCCGGCCGCGTACGTCAACGCCGTCGTCGACGCGCTGTGGGACAAGGGGGTCCGCTCGCTCGACATGCCGGTCCTGCCGCACCGGGTCTGGGGCGCGCTCAGCGGTGTCGAGGCGCGGCCGTGACAGGCGTCCGCACGCCCGTCGACGTCCTCGCCCGGGCCGCGGCCCTCGCCGCCGACGGCGTGCCCTTCGTCCTCGCGACCGTCACGTGGAGCCGCGGCCCGTCCTCGGGCAAGGGCGGCTGCAAGGCCGTCGTCCACGCGGACGGCCGGGTCGAGGGCTGGCTCGGGGGCGCCTGCTCCGAGCCGACCGTCGTGCGGCACGCGCTCGAGGCGCTCGCCGAGGGCTCGTCCCGGCTGCTCGTCCTCGGGGCCGACGACGAGCGGTCCGGCGTGGTCCGGGTGGCGATGGCCTGCGCGAGCGAGGGCGAGATGGAGGTCTTCGTCGAGCCGGTCGTCCCGCCGCCGGACGTGTGGGTCGTCGGGCGCTCGCCGATGGTCCGGGTGCTCGCCGACCTCGCCGGCTCGCTCGGCTGGCGGGCCCACGTCGTCGACGACGACGCGGGCCTCGCCGGGGTCGGCCCCCGGTCCGCCGTCGTCGTCGCGACGCAGGGGCACGGGGACGAGCCCGCGGTCGCCGCGGCGCTCGCGTCGTCGGCGGCCTACGTCGGGCTCGTCGCCTCCGGCAAGCGGGCCGACGCGGTGCGGCAGTGGCTGCGCGAGGAGGGCGTCGGCGAGGCGGACCTC
This sequence comes from Kineosporiaceae bacterium, assembly GCA_052038585.1. GTDB lineage: Bacteria > Actinomycetota > Actinomycetes > Actinomycetales > Kineosporiaceae > JBQGCR01. The sequence continues at coordinate 3,171 of JBQGCR010000151.1, read as the reverse complement.
GCGCGGCTGCGGGCGCCGGCCGGGCTCGACCTCGGGGCGACGGCGCACCACGAGATCGCCGTGGCGGTCCTCGCCGAGCTCGTCGCCGTCCGGGCGTCGGCGTGGCGGCTGCCGCCGGTCGAGGTGACCCCGCCCGCCACGGCGGTCGACCCGGTGTGCGGCATGACGGTCGACGTCGCGACGGCCCGCTGGCGCAGCGAGGGCGAGGACGGACCCGTCTGGTTCTGTGCCGCGGGGTGCCGACGCGCCTACGATGCCGATCCCGGACAGTTCACGTCCTCCCGCTGACCGCCGCACACCGACGTGCCAGGAGAGTCATGAAGATCACGCACGAGTTCACCGTCGCCCGGCCCCTCGACACCGTGTGGGAGTTCTTCCAGGACGTGCCGGAGGTCGCCACGTGCCTGCCCGGCGCGGAGCTGCTGTCCGACGACGGCGACGGCAAGTACACCGGCCGCGTGGCGATCAAGCTCGGCCCGCTGTCCGCGACCTTCGACGGCACGGCCACGGTGACCCCCGACGCCGCGACCCACACCGGGCTCATCGACGGCAAGGGCGCCGACCGGCGCGGCGGCAGCCGCGGCGCGGTCAAGGTCAACTACGCCCTCGTCCCGGACGGGCCGTCGAGCACCAAGGTGACGGTCGACGCCGACGTCACCCTGTCCGGCGCCGCCGCCCAGTTCGGCCGCAGCGGCCTCATCACCGAGATGTCCCAGCGGCTCATCGGCGAGTTCGTCACGTGCTGCGAGGGCAAGCTCGCCGCGACGACGGTCGAGGAGCGCCAGGAGATCAAGGCCGCCGAGGTCAAGCCGCTGGCCCTGTTCTTCTCGAGCCTCGTCTCGTGGCTCAAGGGGCTGTTCGGGGGCCGGCGCACGGCCGCCTGACCGGCGGGTGCCGCCGGGCCGGGCTGTCGCACCGGCGTGGCACAGTGGTCGCGTGCCTCCCGCCCGCCGCAGTGCCGCTAAGGCGACGTCCGCCAAGGCGACGTCCGCCAAGGCGGCGCCGAAGAACCCTGTCGTCGCCCCGCACGAGCTCACCCCGGCGCCGGTCGTGCTCGTCACCGGCGGGGAGGACCTGCTCGCCGAACGGGCCGTCGCCGCCTGCGTGGCGGCGGCCCGCGCGGCCGACGCCGTGGTGCGGGTCGAGACGCTCGAGGCCGCCGGGTACGAGTCCGGCGCCCTGCGGATGGCGACCTCGCCGTCCCTGTTCGGGGGCGGCGTCGTGGTCGTCGTCTCGGGCGTCGAGGCGGCGGGCGACGCCTTCGTCACCGACGCCACGGCCTACGTGAACGACCCCGAGCCGGACACCTGCCTCGTCCTGCGCCACGGTGGCGGCCAGCGGGCCAAGGGCCTGCTCGACGCCGCCCGTCGCGCCGGCGCCCCCGAGGCCGCGTGCCTGCCGCTCACCAAGGACGACGAGAAGGTCGACTTCGCGACCGCCGAGTTCCGCCGGCTGCGGGCCAAGGCCTCGCCCCAGGCCGTCCGAGCGCTCGTCGACGCGGTCGGGACCGATCTGCGCGAGCTCGCCGCCGGCTGCGCCCAGCTGGCCGGGGACGCGGTCGACGCCGAGGGCAGGCCCACGCCCATCAGCCCGGAGACCGTCGAGCGGTACTTCGGCGGGCGGGTCGAGGTGACCGGCTTCAAGGTCGCCGACGCCGCGGTCGCCGGCCGCGCCGACGAGGCCCTGCGCCTGCTCCGGCACGCCCTCGCCACCGGCGCCGACCCGGTCCCGCTCGTCGCCGCGGTGGCGATGAAGCTGCGGGGCCTGGCGAAGGTGTCGTCGGTGCAGGGGAGCAGGGGCCCGGACGTCGCCAAGGACCTCGGCATGGCCCCGTGGCAGGTCGACCGTGCCCGTCGCGAGCTGTCCGGCTGGGGCCCGCAGGGCCTCGGGGCGGCGATCGTCGCGACCGCCGAGGCCGACGAGATGGTCAAGGGCGGTGGCCGGGACCCCGTCTACGCCGTCGAGCGCCTCGTCCTCACCGTCGCCGGCGCCCGCGGCCGCTGACGGCACCGCCGCCGACCCTCGGCCCCCGACGGATCCGCGCGCAAACGCCGCGAGCGGCGCCGCCGACCGTGGTCACGGTGGCGACGCCGCTGATGCGACGCCCGAGCCCGGGACGTGCCCGGGCGGGGAGGTCAGAGGCTCGCGGCCTTCTTGGCCAGGGCCGACTTGCGGTTGGCGGCCTGGTTCTTGTGGATGACGCCCTTGCTCACGGCCTTGTCGAGCTTGCGGGACGCCGCGCGCAGCGCCGTCTGGGTCGCCTCCGCGTCACCGCTGGCGGCCGCCTCGCGGACCGAGCGGACGAGCGTCTTGAGCTCGCTCTTCACGGCCTTGTTGCGCAGCCGCGCCTTCTCGGCGGTGAGGATGCGCTTCTTCTGGGACTTGATGTTTGCCACGTGTGTCTCTCTCGCGTGCGGACAGGTCGGTTGAGGGCGTCGCACCTCCCCGGACCGAACGGCGGTGGGGGCGCCGATGTGGTGGGAGGGACGGGCGCGTGCACGACCTGGGCACGCGCCAGTGGTCAAGGTTAGCAGCCCCCCGTCGTCGTCCTCACCAGCCGTTGACCCGGCGGGCCTGGTCGGCGACGGCCCGGAACGTCCGCTCGTCGAGCGCCGAACCCTCACGCCGGACCCGCTCCGGGTCCAGGCGCAGCACGCGGTCCAGGCGCACCTCGCTCGGGCGCCGCCGCGGGTCCCAGGCGCCGCTGCCGACGTCCATCCACTCCCGGCCCCACCGGGCCTCCTGGGCGGCGTCGCGGTCGTGGTCCTTGCTCGTGAGCATGAGCCCGAGCAGCCACCCGCCGTCGCGGCCGACGACGAGCACCGGACGGTCCTTGCCCCGGCTGTGGTCCTCCTCGAAGGGCACCCACCCCCAGACGACCTCGCCGGGGTCGGCCTGCCCGTCGCTGTGCGGGGCGTACTCCACGCGGACCCGTCCGGTGAAGTCGCCCGGGTAGCCGGCCGCGGGTGGGGCGGGGGAGCGGCCGCCCGGTGACCGGGACGACGTCGTCCGCCGTCGGGTCCGGGTCGACGACGAGCGGGACGGTGACGAGCGGGACGGCGACGACGACGTCCGCAGCGCGGCCCGCGCCCCGGCGAGGACGGCGTCCACGACGATCCTGGCGACGGTGCGTCCGGCTCCCACGCGGTGATCGTACGGCCGGGAGTCGGC
>JBQGCR010000150.1:0-8528 GCA_052038585.1 Kineosporiaceae bacterium | reverse complement strand
CCCGGCCGAGGCCGGCGCCGAGCACGACGCCGCCGTGGTCGAGGCCGCCCGCACGAGCGACGCCGTCGTCGCGGTCCTCGTCCGCACGACGGACGCGGGCGCGGGCGAGGACGTGCGCGCCACGCTCGACGAGCTCGGCGCCGAGGCGGTGCTCGCCGTCGTCGACGCCGCGGCCCCGCTGGACGACGCCGAGACCTGGGTCGACGCGCTCGGCCGGGTCGACGCCGTCTGCCTCGTCGGCGCCGCCGCCTCGGGCGCCCCGGCGCGCGCGCTCGCGCTCGGGCTGCCGGTCGTCCGGCTCGACGGGGTCCCGGTCGACCACGTGACGTGGACGGCGTTCCTCTGCGCCCGGCTCGACAGCGCGGCCCTGGCGTGAGCGCGGCCAAGGCCGGTCTCCTCGGCGCCGGCGTCCTCGCCGGGCCGACGCTGTACGGCATGGTGCAGGCCGGCCAGCTCGACGCGACGCAGGCGGTGCTGCGCGGCGGCGTCGTCGCGGTCGGCGTCGCCCTCGGCGCGTCCTACGTGCTGCGGCTCGTCGACACCTACCACCAGCAGGTGGAGGCGGCCCGCCGCAAGGCCGAGCGCGACCGCCGCCGTCTCGCGGCCGTCGGGGACGAGATCGACGCGACCGCCCGGCACCTCGACGCGCACGGCGGCCCGCCCGTGGACCGCCCGCGCGACCACGCGTGACCTACGCCGCAATCTCCAACTGAGGGCCGCCGCCCTCACCGCGTCCGGGCGGGCGACGCGCCGCATCCGTGCTCCCAACAGGGATGCTCGGGGCATATCGCCGCCCGTCACTAAGCAGTCGCTCACCGGAAGCCACAAAGAACGGCCGATCGAGGTGTTCCTCGCGCGCCGGGCCGCGGGACCGGGCCGCTCCTAGGGTGAACATGACCCGCCCTGGCGAGCCGGAGGTACCTGGCGATGTTCTCGAAGGTCGCGATCGTCAACCGCGGCGAGGCCGCGATGCGGCTCGTCCACGCGGTGCGCGAGCTCAACGCCCGCACCGGGGCGGGCGTCCGGACGGTCGCCCTGCACACCGAGGGCGAGCGGACGGCGGCCTTCGCGCGGGAGGCCGACGAGACGGTCGACCTCGGCCCGGCGTCGGCCCGGCCGTACCTCGACCACGCCGTCCTCGAGCGCGCGCTCGTCGCGAGCGGCGCCGACGCGGCGTGGGTCGGCTGGGGCTTCGTCGCCGAGGACCCGACCTTCGCCGAGCTGTGCGAGCGGATCGGCGTGACGTTCGTCGGCCCGAGCGCGCAGGCCATGCGCACCCTCGGGGACAAGATCGGCGCCAAGCTCCTCGCGGAGAAGGTCGGCGTGCCGGTCGCCGCGTGGAGCGACGGCGAGGTCGCCGACCTCGACGCCGCGCTGCGCCACGCCCACGCGATCGGGTACCCGCTCATGCTCAAGGCGGCCGCCGGCGGCGGCGGCCGCGGCATCCGCGTCGTCACCTCCGACCAGGAGCTCGCGACCGTCTTCGAGCGCACCCGCGAGGAGGCCGAGCGCGCCTTCGGCAGCGGCGTCGTCTTCCTCGAGCGGCTCGTCACCGGCGCCCGCCACGTCGAGGTGCAGGTCATCGCCGACGGCAGCACCGCGTGGGCGCTCGGCGTCCGGGACTGCTCGGTGCAGCGCCGCAACCAGAAGCTCATCGAGGAGTCGGCCTCCCCGGTGCTCTCGCCCGACGAGGTCGCCCACGTCAAGGACGCCGCCGAGCGGCTCGCCCAGGCCGTCCACTACTGCGGCGCCGCGACCGTCGAGTTCCTCTACCACCCCGGCGAGAAGGCCTTCGCCTTCCTCGAGGTGAACACCCGGCTCCAGGTGGAGCACCCGGTCACCGAGCTGACGACGGGGCTCGACCTCGTCGGCCTGCAGCTGCACGTCGCCTCCGGCGGCCGGCTCGAGGGCGACAAGCCCGCCGAGGGCGGGCACGCCGTCGAGGCGCGGCTCAACGCCGAGGACCCCGACCGCGACTTCGCGCCGGCGCCCGGCCGGATCGCCTGGCTGCGGCTGCCCGTCGGCCCCGGCGTCCGCGTGGACACCGGTGTGGCGCAGGGCGACACGATCCCGGCCGACTTCGACTCGATGATCGCCAAGATCATCGCCCACGGCCCGGACCGGCCGACGGCGCTGGCCCGGCTGCGCCGCGCCCTCGCCGACACCGGCGTCGTCATCGAGGGCGGGACGACGAACAAGAGCTTCCTGCTCGACCTGCTCGACACCCCGGAGGTGGTCTCCGGGGCGGCCGACACCGGCTGGATCGACCGGGTGCGCACCACCGGCGGGCTGACGAACCGCCGCGGCGCGGGCGCCGCGCTCGTCGCCGCCGCGATCGAGGCCTACGACGCCGAGGAGGAGGTCACCCGCTCCCGCTTCCTCGCCACCGCCCACGGCGGGCGGCCGCAGGCCCGGCACGAGCTCGGCCGCGTCGTCGACCTCAAGCTGCGCGGCACCGCGTACCGGGTCGCGGTGAGCCAGGTGGCCCCGGCCCGCTACCGGGTCCGCGTCGAGGGCGCGCTCGACCCGGCGCCGGTCGACGCGACCCTGACCCGGATCGACGCGTACACCGGCCGGCTGCGGATCGGCGAGCAGACGTTCCGCGTCGTCCTCGCGAGCCACAGCGGCGAGCACATGGTCGAGGTCGACGGCGTCGTCCACCGGGTGACCCGCGACGAGGGCGGCATGCTCCGTTCCCCCGCACCGGCCCTCGTCGTGTCGGTGCCCGTGACGGTCGGCGAGGAGGTCGCGGCGGGGGCCCCCGTCGTCGTCCTCGAGTCGATGAAGATGGAGACCGTCGTCGTCGCCCCGGTCGCCGCCCGGGTGCGCGAGGTGCTCGCGGCCGCCAACTCCCAGGTGGAGGCGGGCGCGCCGCTCATGCGCCTCGAGCCGCTCGGCGGCCAGGCCACCGCGGGCCCGACGACGGGAGCGATCGAGCTCGTCCGGCTGCCCGCCGGCACCCAGCCCGCCACCGTGCGGGACCGGGCGCTCAAGTGCCTCACCGACCTGCGCAGCCTCGTGCTCGGGTACGACCTCGCCGAGGACGAGGGCCGCGCCCTCGTCGCGACGTACGAGCACCTGCGCCAGGGCGTGCGCGCCCAGGGCGGCTCGCTGCTCGCCGCAGAGCTCGACGTCCTGCGCGTCTTCGCCGACCTGTGCGAGCTCACCCGCAACCGGCCCGTCGGCGGCGAGCAGCAGCCGGACGAGCGCGTGCACTCCCCGCGGGAGAACTTCCACGCGTACCTGCACTCGCTCGACGTCGAGCGCGAGCACCTGCCGGAGGCGTTCCGGGAGAAGCTGTCCCGCCTCCTCGCGCACTACGGGGTGGGCGACCTGGCCCGGACGCCGGCGCTCGAGGAGGCCGTCTTCCGCGTCTTCGTCGCCCAGCAGCGCACCCCTGCCTACGCGAACATCCTGCCGGGGGTCCTCGAGAACTGGCTGCGCGAGCCCGCCCCGGCCGGCGAGGACGCCGAGCAGGCCCGCGAGGTGCTCGACCGGCTCGTCCTCGCGACCCAGCTGCGCTACCCGGTCATCGGCGACGCCGCGCGCTCGATCCGCTTCCGCTGGTTCGAGGCCCCGCTCGTCGAGAGCGCGCGCGAGGAGGCCTACGCCGAGGTGCGCGAGCAGCTCGGCTACCTCTCGCAGAACCCGGACGCGCCGGACTACGCCGACCGCATCGAGGCGCTCGTCGCGAGCCCCGAGCCGGTCGTCCGCTTCCTCGCCGAGCGCATCTCGTCGCACGTGGCCGAGACCGAGCCCCTCCTGGAGGTGCTCGCCCGCCGGCACTACCGCGAGTACACCCTCGAGGACCTGCGGACGACGACGATCGGCGGGCGTCCCTGCGTCACCGCGAACTACGTCCTCGACGGCCGGCCGACCCACCTCGTGAGCACCGTCGCGACGATGACCGGCCTCGAGGAGGCCGGACGCCACGTGCTCGACGCGGTCCGCGACCGGCCCGACGGCCACGAGGCCGTCGTCGACCTCTACCTCGCCTGGCCGGACGCCCCGCACTCCCTCGAGGGCACGGCCGCCGCGCTGCGGGTGCTGCTCGCCGGGCTGCCCTTCGTCCACGAGGTGCGCCGCACGGCCGTGGCGGTCGCCGCCGCGGGCGGGAACGAGGTGCAGCAGTTCACGTTCCGGCCCGACGGCAACGGCGAGACGATCCACGAGGACCTCCTCGTCCGGGCGCTGCACCCGATGGTCGGGCGCCGGCTCAACCTGTGGCGGCTGCGCGACTTCGACATCGAGCGGCTCCCCGCCCCGGAGGGCGTGCTCCTCTACCGCGGGGTCGCGCCCAGCAACCCGAGCGACGTCCGCCTCGTCGCGCTCGCCCAGGTGCGCGAGCTCGCCGTCGTCCGGGACTCCACGGGCCGGGTCACCGCGCTGCCGCAGGTGGAGCGGGCGCTCGCCTCGTGCCTGGACGGCATCCGCCGGGCCCGCGCGGGCGCCCCCGCCCGCCAGCGCCTCGACACCAACCACGTGTGGCTGCACATCTGGCCGGTCATCGACGCCCCGCTCGAGCAGCTCACCGCGCTGCAGCAGGCGATCGCACCGCTCACCGCGGGCGCCGGCGTCACCGAGGTCGTCGCCCAGGGCCGGGTGCTCGACGCCGACGGGACGCCGCAGGAGATGACCGCCCGGTTCTCCTACCGGCCCGGCTCCGGCGTCGTCGTCGACGTCTCCGGCCCGCCGACCGAGCGCCTCGCGCCGATGGACGACTACGCGCAGAAGGTGCTCCGCTCCCGGCGCCGCGGGACGGTCTACCCCTACGAGCTCGTGCCGCTGCTCACCCGCGGCCGCGGGACGTGGACCGAGCACGACCTGGACACCGCGACCGGGCGCCTGGTCCCCGTGGACCGGCCGGCGGGCCGCAACACCGCCGGGATCGTCTGCGGCCTCGTGACGACCCCGACCGAGCGCTACCCCGAGGGGATGACCCGGGTCGTCCTCGCCGGCGACCCGACGAAGGCGCTCGGCGCCGTCGCGGAGGCCGAGTGCGCGCGGGTCTGCGCGGCGCTCGACCTCGCCGAGGAGCTCGGCGCCCCCGTCGAGTGGTTCGCGCTGAGCGCCGGGGCCCGGATCTCCATGGACTCCGGCACGGAGAACATGGACTGGGTGGCCCGCGCGCTGCGCCGGATCATCGAGTTCACGCAGGGGGGCGGCGAGGTCAACGTCGTCGTCACCGGCATCAACGTCGGCGCCCAGCCGTACTGGAACGCCGAGGCGACGATGCTCATGCACACCAAGGGCATCCTCGTCATGACGCCGGAGTCGGCGATGGTCCTCACCGGCAAGACCTCGCTCGACTACTCCGGCGGCGTCTCGGCCGAGGACAACTTCGGGATCGGCGGCTACGACCGCGTCATGGGCCCGAACGGCCAGGCGCAGTACTGGGCGCCGGACCTGTCCGCGGCCTGCGACGTGCTCTTCGCCCACTACGACCACGCGTACACCGCTGCGGGAGAGGCATTCCCGCGCCCGGCGGCCACGACGGACCCCCGGGACCGGGACGTGCGGGACTACCCGCACTCGACGCCCGACAGCGACTTCCGCACGGTCGGCGACATCTTCTCGGCGGTGACGAACCCGGAGCGCAAGAAGCCGTTCGACATCCGCACGCTCATGCGCGCGGTCGCCGACGCCGACCACCCCGTGCTCGAGCGCTGGGGGGGCTTGGCGGACGCCGAGACGTCCGTCGTCCTCGACGCCCACCTCGGCGGGATGCCGGTCTGCCTGCTCGGCATCGAGTCGCGGCCCATCCCGCGGCGCGGCTTCCCGCCGAGCGACGGCCCGGACTCCTGGACCGCCGGCACGCTGTTCCCGCGCTCGTCGAAGAAGACCGCGCGGGCGATCAACGCCGCCTCGGGGAGCCGGCCGCTCGTCGTCCTGGCGAACCTCTCGGGCTTCGACGGGTCGCCGGAGTCGATGCGGACGCTCCAGCTCGAGTACGGCGCCGAGATCGGCCGCGCCGTGGTGAACTTCGACGGCCCCGTCGTCTTCTGCGTCGTCTCGCGCTACCACGGCGGCGCGTTCGTCGTGTTCTCCAAGACCCTGCACGACAACATGCAGGTGCTCGCCGTCGAGGGCTCGTTCGCCTCGGTGATCGGCGGGGCGCCGGCGGCGGGCGTCGTGTTCAGCGGCGAGGTCGACGCGCGGACGAACGCCGACCCGCGGGTGCGCCAGGCCGAGCAGCGCCTCGGCGAGGCCGACGAGCTCGACCGGCCCCGGCTGCGCGCCGAGCTGGCCGAGCTGCGCTCCGCGGTCCGGTCGGAGAAGCTCGGCGAGGTCGCCGCGGAGTTCGACGGCGTCCACTCGATCGCCCGCGCGGTCCAGATGGGCTCGGTGGACCGCGTCGTCTCCGCCGCCGAGCTGCGGCCCCGGCTCATCGAGGCCGTCGAGGCCGGCGTGGAGCGCCACCTCGCCCGCTGAGCGCGCGCCTCAGGAGCTCGAGGCCGCGAGGAGCAGGCCGGCGGACAGGAGCCCGCTCAGGGTGCGGACGTGGTTGCCCGCCACCCACGAGCGCAGCCAGGCGTGCCACCCGCCGGCCTGCGTCGTCGCGTCGAGGACCGCGAGCGCGTCGTTGCGCGGGACGTGGAACGCGGCCGTCGTCACGACGACGCCGAGGACGTAGACGGCGGCGCCCGCCAGGGTGAGCGCCGCCCCCGGCTCGTCCCGGTGCAGCAGGGCCCGGACGGCGAGCACCACGGCGAGCAGGGCGGGCCCGAGGACGAGCGTCATGAAGGCCGGCGAGCGCGGTGCTGCGAGGTTCACCTGCTGCATCGCGGCCATGCCCGCCGAGGCGGGCAGCCGCGACAGCGCCGTCGTCGTGAAGCCCGAGTACGTGAGGAAGGCGCCGCCGGAGGCGGCGCAGGCGAGCGCGGTCCCTGCCGTGAGGACGCTCCAGCTGTGGGTCATGGCACGAGCCTGCGTGCCGCGCACGAGACGATGCCATGTGCTGTGCGCGCACTAGCATCTGCCGGCGTCTACGATCGGCCCGTGGACGGTCTCGACGCCGTGCTCGCCGCGCAGCGCGCGGACGGTGCCTTCGTCATCCGCTCCCACCTCACGCCTCCGTGGTCGATCCGGGTGGAGGACGGCGCACCGCTCACCCTCGTCGTCGCGACCCGCGGCGACGCCCTGCTCGTGCCGGACGACGGTCCCACCGTCGGGCTCTCGACCGGCGACGCGGTCCTCGTCCGCGGTCCCGGGCACTACGCGCTGGCCGACGCGTCCGGCCGGACGCCGCAGGCCGTCATCGACGCCGAGCAGCGGTGCACCCGTCCCGACGGCAGCCCGCTGTCGGCCTTCCGTGACCTCGGGGTGCTCACCTGGGGCAACGTCCCCGACGGCACGGCCGCCCCGACGGTGCTCCTCACGGCGACGTACGTCCGGACGAGCCAGGTGGCCGGTCGGCTCCTCGCCCACCTGCCCCCGGTCGTCGTCGTCCCCCGCGCCGACCAGCCGGCAACGGTCGGTCCGCTCGTCGCCCTGCTCACCGACGAGCTCGACGACGACCGGCCGGGACAGGGCGCGGTGCTCGACCGCGTCGTCGACCTCCTCGTCGTCGCCGTGCTGCGCGCCTGGTCCGCGCGGCCGGACGCCCGCGCGCCGCGGTGGCTGCCGGCGGCCAGTGACCCCGTGGTCGGGCCGGCCCTGCGACGGCTCCAGCACGAGCCGCACCGGCCGTGGACGGTCGCGTCGCTGGCCGCCGAGTCGGCGCTGTCCCGGGCCGCCTTCGCCCGCCGCTTCGCCCGCGTCGTCGGCGAGCCGCCCATGGCCTACCTGTCCCGGTGGCGTCTGGACCTCGCCGCCGACCTCCTGCGCGACACCGACCTCGTGCTCGAGGCGATCGCGGCGCGGGTCGGCTACGCCAGCGCCTTCTCGCTGAGCGACGCCTTCGTCCGGCGGCGCGGCATGCGGCCGTCGGACTACCGCTCGGCAGCCCGCGCCCGTTGAACGGTGAAGGGCAGGTGCTTCATTCGCGCCCGCCGCGGCCGACAGGGACGGCATGCCGGACGGGGCGGTCGACCCCGCCCGCCCCGAGCTGCGTCGAGACCGCCGGCGTCTGCGGGGCGGGCCCCACCGCACGCGCGTGCACGCGGCCGCGTGGGCGAGCGTCACGGTCGCCGCGCTCGTCGGCGTGCTCGCCACGCTCGGCGTCGTCAACGCCGCGTTCTCCGCCTCGAGCCCGTCCCCCGGGAGCAGCCTCGCGACCGGCACCCTGACCGGCCTCGAGCCCTCCTCGGTGACGACCGGCCGGACCGCGGCGACGACCTGCTCGGTCTCCTGGGTGCCGCGGGCCGGGGCACCCGCCTGGCTCACGTACGACGTCCTCGACGGGTCCGGCTCGGTCCTCGCCCCGGCGGTCAGCGGGACGACGGCGAGCGTGACGGTCCCGGCGAGCGCCGTGACCCCGGCCGTCCGGGCCCGCTACCTCAACTGGGTCTCGCCGGGCCTGACGCCGGCGGCGTCCGCGTGCCAGGGCTACCCGTCCGCCCCGGGCTCGGTCGCCGTGACCCCCGGCG
>JBQGCR010000149.1:0-1731 GCA_052038585.1 Kineosporiaceae bacterium | reverse complement strand
CTTCCCCTCGAGCGACTCGAGCATCGAGGTCTCCTCGCCGCAGATGTACGCGCCGGCCCCGACGCGGACGTCGAGGTCGAAGCGGCGGCCGCTGCCGAGCACCGACGCCCCGAGGACGCCGTGCGCGTACGCGACGTCGATGGCCCGGCGCAGCGTGCGGATGGCGTGCGGGTACTCGGAGCGCAGGTAGACGAACCCCTCGGTCGCGCCGGTGGCCATCGCGGCGATCGTCATGCCCTCGACGAGCGTGAAGGGGTCGCCCTCGATGAGCATCCGGTCGGCGAAGGTGCCGGAGTCGCCCTCGTCGGCGTTGCAGCAGACGAACTTCGTGTCGGCCCGCGCCGTGCGGACGGTCTCCCACTTGATGCCGGCGGGGAAGCCGGCGCCGCCGCGGCCGCGCAGGCCGGAGTCGGTGACCTCGCGGACGACGTCGGCGGGGTCGAGCGTGAGCGCGCGCTCGAGGCCGGCGAGCCCGCCGTGGGCGCGGTAGGCGGCGAGGTCGGTGGGCTCGATGACGCCGACCCGGGCGAAGGAGACACGGTGCTGGCCGGTCAGCCACGGGTGCTCGTCGACGACGCCGACGCAGCGGTCGGTGCCGTCGAGCGTGCCGCCGAGCAGGGCGTCGACGTCGCCGCTCGTCACGTTCGCGTAGCCGACCCGGCCGGCGTCGGTCTCGAGCTCGACGAGGGGCTCGAGCCAGAGCATCCCGCGGGAGCCGTTGCGGCGGACGGTGGCGCCGGCCGCCTCGAGGGTCGCGGCGACGTCGTCGGCCCCGACCGAGACGGCGGCGGCGTCGGCCGGAACCCAGACGACGGGGTTCACGCCGGCCACCCCTCGGTGAGGGCGTCGAGCCGGTCGGGGGTCAGCCGGCCGTGGAGGGCGCCGTCGAGCATCCCGGACGGGCCGAGCGCGCAGTTGCCGAGGCAGAAGACCTCGCCGACCTCGACGTCGGTCGAGCCGGCCCAGCGGTCGGCAGCGGCGGCGACGGTGGCCTCGGCGCCGCGCGCCTGGCAGGCCTCGGCGCGGCAGAGCGTGACGCGGTGCGCGGTCGGGGGAGTGCGGCGCAGGTCGTGGTAGAAGGTCAGCACGCCGAGGACGTCGGCCCGGCTGAGGTTGAGGACGTCCGCGACGACCGGCACGTCGTCGTCGTGCACGTACCCGTGCTGCTGGACGACCGCGTGGAGCACCGGCAGGAGCGGCCCGCGCATCGAGGCCATCCCCTCGGCGAGCGCCCGCACGGCGGCCGCGCGCCCGGGGTCGGCCGGCGCCGGGGCCGGTGCAGGGCTGGGTCCTCGCTGGCGCACGTCGTCCACCTCTCTGTGGGGTCGCTCACCTGTCCGGGCAGCCTACGACGGACCCGCCGGTAGCGGCAGGTCCTCCGGCCCGCGGCGCAGCGCCCCGAGCACGCCGCGCTCTTGCCCCGCGGGCAACGCGCGTCGGCTCTGGTCCGCTCTCCCGGGTGGCGGCGAGAAGTCACCGCCACTCGACGATCGCGACCCGAGCCGGCGATGCGGACCAGAGCCGGGCGGTGGGAGGATGGGGGAGCAGGCCCGCCGGGAGGGCGGTCGCGCCGATTAGGGGTGCGCACCGGGCCGCTGGTAACCTTGCCAACTGCCGTCAGATCGGCCGCGGATCCAGAGAGCCCCGGTGAACCAGCCCGGGAGCGCCGCGCAGCAGAAACCCCCGAAGGAGAGTCGTCGCCCCATGCCGCTGAGCACCGACGTCAAGAAG
>JBQGCR010000148.1:0-7489 GCA_052038585.1 Kineosporiaceae bacterium | reverse complement strand
CTGCACCCGCGGGACGTGACCGACGCCCACGACTTCCGGCTGCTCGCCGGGGACGCCCCGCCGCGGTGGGCGGGCGACGCCGTCGTCTACCAGGTCTTCCCGGACCGCTTCGCGCGCAGCGGGACCCGACGCGCCGCGCCGGACTGGGCGATCCCGTGCGCGTGGGACGACCCGGTCGTCCACCAGGGCCCGGACGTGCCGCACCAGTGGTTCGGCGGCGACCTCGCCGGCGTCGAGCAGCACCTGGACCACCTCGAGCGGCTCGGCGCCACGGTGCTCTACCTGACGCCGGTCTTCGAGGGCCGCTCCAACCACCGCTACGACGCGGTGAGCTTCGACCGGGTGGACCCGCTCCTCGGGGGCGACGAGGCGCTCGCGTCGCTGACCGCCGCCGCGCACCGCCGCGGGCTCAAGGTGCTCGGCGACCTGACGACGAACCACACCGGCGCCGGCCACGAGTGGTTCCGCGCCGCGCAGGCGGACCCGGGCTCCGCCGAGGCGGGCTTCTACCGCTTCCGCGACCACCCCGGCAGCTACGAGGCGTGGCTCGACGTGCCGAGCCTGCCCAAGCTCGACCACGCAGACCCGGTCCTGCGGGAACGGCTCTACGGGCCCGGCAGCGTCGTCGAGCGGTGGCTGCGCGAGCCGGTCGGGCTCGACGGGTGGCGGATCGACGTCGCCAACATGACCGGACGCCTCGGGGCCGACGACCTCACGCACGAGGTCGCCCGGACCCTGCGCGCGACGAGGCGCCGGGTCGACCGTCCGACGTGGCTGCTCGCCGAGCACGGGCACGACTTCTCCGGCGACGTGCTCGGCGGCGGCTGGCACGGCTCGATGAACTACAGCGGCTTCACCCGGCCGGTGTGGACGTGGCTGTCGACGCCCGGGCACGGGCTGAACTTCCTCGGCCTGCCGGTCACCGTGCCGTCGCTGCCGGGCACCGCCGCCGCCGCGACGATGCGCGACTTCGCCGCCGTCGTCCCGTGGCGCGCGCTCGCCCACTCCTTCCTCCTGCTCGACTCGCACGACACCCCGCGCGTCCGCACGGTCGCCGGGAGCCGGGACCGGCACCTGCTCGGCCTCGCGCTGCAGCTGACGATGCCCGGCGTGCCCATGGTCTGGGCCGGCGACGAGCTCGGCGGCACCGGCGTCGACGGCGAGGACTCGCGGCGTCCCTTCCCGTGGGACCGGCCGCAGGACTGGGACCTCGCCACGTTCGAGGCGTACCGGACGTGGATCGGCCTGCGGCACAGGCACGTCGCGCTGCGGCGCGGCGGCCTGAGGTGGGTGTCGGTCGGTGCCGACCACCTGACCTACCTGCGCGAGCACCCCGACGGCGACGTGCTCGTCCACGTCGCGCGGGCCGAGCACGCCCCGGTGCGCGTGCCGGCGACGGCCCTCGGCCTGCCCGCCCGGTCGCTCGACACCGTCGCCGGCGACGACGCGCACGTCGACGCCGGCGTCGTCACCCTGCCCGCCTCGCCCGGCGCGAGCGCCTGGGCGCTCGCCTGATCAGCGCGGCGCCATCCGCAGGGCGCCGTCCATCCGGACGACCTCGCCGTTCATGTAGTCGTTCTCCACGAGGAAGCGCACGAGCGCGGCGTACTCCTGCGGCCGCGCGAGCCGCTGCGGGAAGGGGACGCCCGCCGCGAGGCCGGCCCGGAACTCCTCCGACACCGTCGCGAGCATCGGGGTCTCGACGATCCCCGGGGCGATGGTGTTGACCCGGATCCCGTGCTGGGCGAGGTCGCGCGCGGCCGGGAGGGTGAGGCCGACGACGCCGCCCTTGGACGCGGCGTAGGCGACCTGGCCGACCTGGCCCTCGTAGGCCGCGATGCTCGCGGTGTTGACGACGACGCCGCGCGAGCCGTCCTCGAGCGGCTCGGTGGCCGCGATCCGCTCGGCGGCGAGGGCGAGCACCGTGAAGGTGCCGACGAGGTTGACCTGGACGACGCGGGTGAAGAGGTCGAGGTCGTGCACTCCCTTGCGGGACAGGATCCGCGCGCTCGGGGCGATCCCCGCGCAGCAGACGACCACCCGCAGCGGCGGCGCGCCGTCGGCGGTCGCGACGTCGAGCGCCTCGCGCACCTGGCCGGGCTGCGTCACGTCGCACGCCACGCAGGTCACCCCGTCGACCTCCGGGGCGCCCTCGACGGCGGCGGGCAGGTCGAGGGCGACGACGCGGGCGCCGGCGTCGGCGAGCGCGCGGGCGGTGGCGGCGCCCAGGCCGGAGGCGCCCCCGGTGACGACGGCCGTGGTGTCGGTGAGCTTCACAGAGGTCCTGTCGGGTCGGGCGCCCGGGGGCGCGACGTCGGTGTCGTCCGGTCGACGCTACCGCCCGGAGGTACTAGGACTGTTGTCCAGGCGCGCCCGGGACGCGTGCGGTGGGATCGTCTGCGTCGCACCGTCCCCCGTGCCCGGCTGCTCCCGGCCGGCCCCCGAAGGCGCAGGAGCGCGTGATGCCAGGAGTCGAGCCCCGCGGCCGGCTGCGCCGAGCGGTGCCGGCCTGCGCCTGCGCGCTGCTCGTCGCCGTGTCCTCGACCCTCGTGGCGGGCGGCCCGGCCCGCGCGTCGAACGGCTCCTTCTCCGCCGTCCTCGTCGTCGAGGCCGACCCGCCGACGACGACGGCGGAGGACCTCGTCGTCGCCCTCGGCGGCCTGGTCAAGAAGCAGGCCCCCGGTCGTGGCGGCTTCGAGGCGGCCCTGCCGGCGGGGACGCTGCTCGCCGTGGAGGCCTCCGCCGCCGTCACCGAGGTCGTCCGCCTGGAGCGCGACCCGAGCACCGGGGTCTCGCCGTGCCCGGCCGCCGACCCGGCGTGCTTCGACGCCCTCCCCTCGACCGCGGTCTGGCAGGAGGCCGTCAACCTCGACCAGGTCCCCGGCCGGGCGCGCGGCCGGGGCGTGACCGTCGCCCTCCTCGACACCGGTGTGACGCCCGGCCCCGACCTCGGCGAGCGGCTCCTCGCCCGGGTCGACCTCACCGCCGAGCACACGGGCGTCGACACCTTCGGGCACGGCACCCACCTCGCCGGGCTCCTCGCCGGGGACGGTACGCAGTCCCTCGAGCGCTGGACCGGCGCCGCCGAGGACGCCGACCTCGTCTCGGTCAAGGTCGCGGCGTGGGACGGCGCCACCGACGTGACGTCGGTCGTCGCCGGGCTGCACTGGGTCGTCGCGAACCGGGCCCGCTTCGGCATCCGCGTCGTCAGCCTGTCCTACGGCACCGACGGCCTCGGCCGGGCCGGCACGGACCCCCTCGCCGCGGCGGTCGAGCAGGCGTGGCGGGCCGGCATCGTCGTCGTCGTCTCAGCCGGCAACGCCGGGGCGCCCGGCACCGTGACGACCCCCGGGGACGACCCGTACGTCGTCACCGTGGGTGCGGCCGACCTCGCGGGGACGGCGCAGACGGCGGACGACGTCGTCGCCCCCTTCTCCAGCCGCGGCCCGACGGCGCAGGGCCTGGCCAAGCCCGACCTGCTCGCGCCGGGGGTCGGCCTCGTCGGCCTGCGCGCCCCGGGGAGCACGATCGACACGTTCCGCGCCGGGGCCCGGGTGGGCGGCGCCTACTTCCGGGGGGCGGGCACGTCGCAGGCGGCGGCGATCGTCTCCGGCGTCGTCGCCCGCATGGTCGGGGCCAACCCGGCCCTCACCCCGGACCAGGTCAAGGGGATCCTCCTCGCGACGGCCGACCCGCACCTCGCCGGCACGCCCGGCGCCGGCGCCGGGCTCGTCGTCGCCGCGGCCGCCGTCGCCCTCGCCACGTCCGACGGCCCGCTGCCGACCGCCAACGCCGGGCTGCGCCCGTCGACGGGCATCGGCTCCCTCGACGCGTCCCGCGGCACCCACCCGGTGTGGGCGGACACCGACGGCGACGGCGTCCCCGCCCCGCTCGCCGGCCCCGTCGACGCGCTCGGGACGCCGTGGACGTCGACCCGCGTCACGGCGCGCTGGACCCCGCTCACCTGGGCCGAGAGCCCCTGGGCCGCAGCGACCTCCGAGGTGCCCGGGTCGGCGCCCGCCCCGGCGTGGACCGGCGCCCCGGTGCCCCGCCTCGCCTGGGAGCCGGGATACCTCGGCGCCGACGGGCCCCTCGCCGCCGGGTGGGACGGCAAGTACTGGGGCGGGAAGTACTGGGGCGGCAAGTACTGGGGCTCGGGGATGTGGCAGTCGTGGGGGCGGTGACGGCGGCGCCCGCGACCCCGGCGCCGGCCCGGGTGCTCATCGCGGCGGTGTGCGCCGGCGGCGCCGCGGCGGTCGCGCTCCAGCTGCGGCGCGTGCCCGCGATGACCGGGCGGGACCTGCTCGCCCTCGCCCTGGTCGCCGCCGCCGTCGTCCTCGCCGACCGCTTCACGCTCGAGATCCCGCACGGCGAGGACTCCGAGACCTTCATGCTCGCCGACAGCGTCTGGACGGCGGCGCTCCTGCTCGCGACGCCGGGCGTCCCCACGCTGGGGGCCGTGGCCGGCACCGCCGCCTCGCAGCTCGCCGGTCGCTGGCCGCTGCGCAAGGTGGCCTTCAACGTCGGCCAGGTCGCGCTGGCCCTGCTGCTCGCCGAGTCCGTCGTCGCCCTCGGGCCGGCGCTCGACCCGCTCGACGCCCGGGCCTGGGCGCTCGCGGCCGTCGCCATCGCGGCCGCGGCGGTGGTGAACATCGGCCTCGTCGCCCTCGTCATCGCCCTCGTGCAGCGGGAGCCGTCCGTCCGGGTGCTCCTCGGCCCGTGGCGGGTCAACCTCGGCCAGTGGGTGGGCAACGCCTCGCTCGGCCTGCTCGCCGCCGTCCTGTGGCAGGTCAGCCCGTACGGGCTCGTGCTGCTCGCCGTCCCGCTCGTCCTGCTCGCGCTCGCCTACCGCCAGTGGGTCCGCGACGCCATCGAGGCCGACCAGATGGGACGGCTCATGCGCGGCGCCGAGGTCATCGCCCGCGAGCAGGCCTTCGCCGCCCGGCTCCCCGTCGCGGAGGGAGGCGGCCGGCTGCCGGAGCTCACGACCGCGCTCAACCACATGCTGGACCGGCTCGAGCTGGCCCTGCACCGTCAGCGCCAGCTCATGCTCGACGTCGCCGCGCGCCTGCGCCGGCCGGTCGCCGCGCTCGCCGCCGCGGCCGAGCCCGCCGGTCGGGGCTTGCGGCACAACGGTTCCGCCGTCCCGCACCAGGACACCGCACCGGCCCTCGAGCAGGACCTCGCGCTCGTGCGCCGGGTGCTCGACGACCTGGAGGACCTCGGCCGCTCCCGGCTGCCCGGCTACGTCACGCCGCAGCCGGTGCAGGTCGCCGACGTCGTCGCCGGCATCGCCGCGAAGGCGCAGCCGATCCTCGCCGACCGGCTGCACGCGACGTCCCCGGACCCGGGACCCGTCGTCGACCTGGACCGGGACCGGATGGAGGAGGCCCTGCTGCGCCTGCTGACGAACACCGCCCAGCACGGCTCGGGCGCGCGGCCGGTCACCCTGCGGGCCGTCGAGGAGGACCGTGCGGTGCTCTTCGAGGTCGTCGACGAGGGCGGCGGCGTGCCGGCCGGCCACGAGGACGCCATCTTCGAGCCCTTCTACTCCGCCGGGGGACGTCGCGAGGGGGCCGGCCTGGGCCTCGCCCTCGTGCGCACCGTCGCGGAGGCGCACGGCGGCTCCGCCGGCGTCGTCAACCGACCCGGTGCCGGAGTGACGTTCTGGGTGCGGGTGCCGCGGTGAGGCCTTCGTCGTTCTCGCTGGAGCGGATGACCGGACGGCACCTCGCCGCCGTCCAGTTCGCCATCTCGGCCGCGGCCCTGCTCGCCGTCGTCGCCACCGTCGGGCTCTACTCGCTGCACCGGGCGGCGCGGGACGAGGCGCTGCGCGAGGCGACGACGCTGACCCGGATGCTCGCCGACTCGGTCCTCGGACCGGCCCTCGACGCACCCGCGCTCGCCGCGGACCCGGCCGCGCTCGCGCGCGTCGACCGGGCCTTCCGGACCACGGGGCTGTCCGACCTCGTCGTGCGGGTCAAGGTGTGGACCCCGCAGGGCCGGGTCGTGTGGTCGGACGAGCCCCGGCTCGTCGGCACGGGGACCGCGGTGCCCGACGACGTCGCCGCCGTCGCGTCCACCGGACAGCCGCTCGCGGACCTGTCGGACCTCTCCGAGCGGGAGAACGGCTTCGAGCGCGGCAACGGCGACCTCCTCGAGGTGTACGTGCCCGTGACGGCGGCCGACGGCACGCCGCTCGTCGCCGAGACCTACCAGCGGACGGCAGCCCTGGCCGCCGCCTCCGACGCCATCTGGCGCCGCTTCGTCCCCGTGCTCCTGCTCGCGCTGCTCGCCCTCGCCGTCGCGCAGGTCCCGCTCGCCCGCTGGTACCGGCTCCGGGCCCGCCGCGAGGAGGCCGCCCGCGCCGAGCTCACCGCCCGCGCCGAGCACGCCCGCCGCGACGAGCGCAGCCAGATCGCGGCCGACCTGCACGACGGCGTCGTCCAGGACCTCGCGGCCACGGCGTTCGACCTGTCCGCCACGGCGGCCACCGTGCACCGGCGGACGCCGGAGGACCTCGCCGAGGCCATGCGCCGCGGCGCCGAGTCCGCGCGCTCGAGCATCGAGCAGCTCAGGGCCCTGCTCGTCCGGCTCTACCCGGCCGACCAGCCGGTGCTCGACCTGGCCGACGCGCTGCCCGAGCTCGCCGCCGACCTCAAGCGACGCGGGGTGCGGGTGGACCTGCGCGTCGCCCGCGTGACGATGGAGCAGCAGCACAGCGCCCTGCTCTACCGGGCCGCGCAGGAGGCGCTGCGCAACGTCGCCCGGCACGCCGCCGCGACCCGGGCGACGATCTCGCTCAGCGAGGCGGACGGTGTCGCGACCCTGCTCATCGAGGACGACGGCCACGGCATGACGTCCCGGGACCTGGTGCGGCAGAGGGCGGCCGGCCACGTCGGCCTCACCCTGCTCGCCGACCGGGTCCGGGCCCAGCGTGGCGAGCTGACGATCTCCTCCGAGCCCGGCCGGGGCACCCGGCTCACCGTCTGGCTGCCGGTCCAGGCGTCCGCCGGGCCGGGCTGACCGCTCCGCCCTCCCGGTCATGGGCTCCTGGCGTGATCCACGGACTCCCCGGACGGCAGGAGCAGCCCGGAGCGTCCGTCCAGCTTGGTCGATCATGGCTCGCCGCCGCGCCGGGACCACCCGGCGCGCACGTCAGCACGGCCGGGCGCTCCCGAGGTCTCAGGGAGCCCGCTCGCGGTCGATGTCATGATCCATGGCGCACTGAGGTCGCCCAGGCAGCACCAGCGCGCCATCGATCATGACATCGACCGTGCACGTCCTTCATGGATCACCCGTGCCACGCCATCGATCACCGCGACGCCACATGGATCTCCAGCAGCCGGCCATCGATCACCGGGCCCGCACCATCGATCACCGGCCCCGCACCATAGATCACGGGGCCCGCACCATCGATCACGGGGCCCGCACCATCGATCACCGGCCCCGCACCATCGATCACCGGGCCCGCACCATCGATCACGGG
>JBQGCR010000147.1:0-4347 GCA_052038585.1 Kineosporiaceae bacterium | reverse complement strand
GTCGCGGCGTGGCGGGTCGCCCGCCGGCACACGCCGCGCGCCGCGGCGGCCGGCCTGCTCCCGGTGCTCGGCGGTGCCGTGATCGCCTGGCGCACCGGGCGACCCGAGGACTTCTTCGTCGTCCGGATCCTGTCCAACGCGGTGAGCGCGCTCGTCTGGGCGGTCGCGAACTGGGTGCGCCGGCCGCTGCTCGGCGTCGTCGCGGGGGCGGCCCTGCGCCAGCACGGGGCGTGGCGGCGCGACCCCGACCTCTACCGCGCCTACGCCCGCGCCTCGTGGTGGTGGTGCGCGTCGTTCGTCCTGCGCGCCGTCGTCCTCGGCGGGTTCTGGCTCGCCGGCTCGGCCGTCGTCACGGGGCTCGTCCAGCTCGCGCTGTCCTGGCCGGTCTTCGTCGCCGTCGTCGCCCTGTCGTGGTGGACGATCCGCCGGACGCTGCCCGCGGACCACCCCGGGCTCCTCCACCCCCGGCCCGGGCGGCCGCGGTGAGCGAGGCGCCCCTGCACGCGGCGTGGCTGCGCCACCGCGCCGCCGTCGACGCCGGGCGGCTCACGCCCTTCTCGATCCCGGGGCACAAGAACCGGACCGACCTCGTCGGCGAGGTGGTCGCCCGGGACGCCCCGCTGCACGCGGCGCTCGCCCCGGTCAAGGAGGCGGACGCGCTGTGCGCCCGGGCCGAGGCGCTCGCCGCCGCCGCGTGGGGCGGGGACTGGGCGCGGATCAGCGTCGCCGGCTCGACCCACGGGAACCAGGCGCTCGCCCTCGCGCTCGGGGCGCCCGGGGACGAGGTGGTCGTCTCCCGGACGCTGCACCGCTCGATGCTCCTCGGCCTCGTGCTCGCGGGGCTGCGGCCGGTCTGGGTGCGCCCGGGCGTCGACGCCGCGACGGGCCTGCCGACGGGCGTGCCGCCGGCGGACGTCGCGGCGGCGCTGGCCGCCCACCCGCGGGCGGTGGCCGTCGTCGTCGGCGACCCGTCCTACGTCGGGACGACCGGCGACGTCGCCGGCCTCGCGGACGTGGCGCACGCCGCCGGGGTCCCGCTCGTCGTCGACGCCGCGTGGGCGGCCCACTTCGGGTTCTCCTCCGCGCTGCCGCCGCACGCGCTCGCGCTCGGCGCGGACGCCCTCGTGACGAGCGCCCACAAGGTGCTGCCCGCGGCCGCGCAGGGGGCGCTCGTCGTCGCCCGGACCGGACGCCTCGACCGCGACCGGCTCGAGCGCGGGTTCGACGCGACGCACACGACGAGCCCGTCGGGCACCGTCCTCGCGAGCGTCGACGCGGCGCGCGCGCTGCTCGAGCGGGACGGCGAGGCGCTCGGCGTCCGGCTCGTCGCGCTCGTCGCCGACGCCCGCCGGCGGCTGCGGGAGGTGCCGGGGCTCGACGTCCTCGACGGGCCCGGCGTCGACCCGGCCAAGCTCGTCGTCCTCCTCGCCGGCACCGGCGCGCACGGGCACGCCGTCGAGGAGGACCTCTGGGAGGACGGGATCGCGCTGGAGATGGCCGACCGGGACCTGCTGGTCCCGGTCGTCACCGTCGCGGACGACGCGGCGAGCGTGGGCCGGCTCGTCGACGCCGTCGTCCGGTCCGTCGCCCGCCGGCGGGGGGTGCCACGGGCGCCGGTCGCGGCGGCGGCCTGGACGCAGGACCCGGTGGTCGCCGTCGACCCGCGGACGGCGTTCTTCGCCCCGCACGAGACGCTCGCGGCCGACGAAGCCGTCGGCCGGGTCTGCGCCGAGCTCGTCGCGCCGTACCCGCCCGGCGTGCCCGTGCTCGCGCCGGGCGAGGTCGTCACCGCCGGCGCGCTCGCGGCGCTGCGGGCCGTGCGCGACGACGGCGGCCGGATCGCCTACGCCGCCGACCCGACGCTCGCGACGCTCCAGGTGGTCCGCGGCGCCTGAGGGTCAGGCCCCGGGCCCCTCCAGCTCGGCACGCATCGCCCGCACCAGCGCGTCGAGCCCGCGCAGCGGCCGGACCATGACGGCGAACTCGGTGAGCCGGTCCTCGCCGTCCCACGTGAGCAGGTCGACGCCGTGGACGTCGAGGCCGTCGACGACCGCCGTGAACTCCAGCACCGCGGAGCCCGGGCCGTACCACTCCCGCACGTAGCGCAGGGTCGGCCCGAGGACGGCGACGGCCGCCGTGAGGTACCGCGTCGTCAGGTCGCGGCCGACCTGCGGCGAGTGCACCGCGGGAGAGCGGAAGACGACGTCGTCCGCGAGCAGGTCGTCGAGCAGCGCGAGGTCGCCCGTCGCGACGAGGCGGTGCCAGCCGAAGACCGCGGGCGGGCGCACCGCCGGCTCCTGGGCGTCGGCCGACGGGCCCCCGGCCACCGGGTCGCCGCTCACGACGACGGCCTGCGGACGAACCAGTCCCGCAGCTTCGCGATCCGCGACGAGAGCTGCTCCGGGGTGGCGAGCGGCACCTCCGGCCCGCCGCAGGCCCGGCGCAGCTCGGCGTGGACGGTGGCGTGCGGCTGACCGGTGCGGCGCGCCCACGCCCCGACGAGGGAGTGCAGCTCCTTGCGCAGCTCGGCCTGGCGGCGGTGCTGCGCGACGTCCGCGACGGGCGCCGGCGCGGGGGCCGTCCCCGCGCGGCGGGACCGGTTCGCGAGCTGGTCGGCCTGGCGCTGGCGCAGCAGCGTCGTCACCTGCTCCGGCTCGAGCAGCCCGGGGATCCCGAGGAAGTCGAGCTCCTCCTCGCTGCCGACCTCGGCCTCGGTGCCGAACTCCTGCTTGTCGTAGAGCACCCGGTCGAAGGTCGCCTCGGCCTCGAGCGCCTCGAAGACCGACAGCTGCAGGTCCCCGGAGGCCTTCTCCTCCCGGTTGGCCGCGGCGAGCAGGGCCTCCTCGGGGTTCCAGTCCGGGTCGCCGTCCTTCGCCGGCCGGTCGAGGGCGTGGTCGCGCTCGGCCTCCATCTCCCCCGCCAGGCCGAGGAGCACCGGCACGCTCGGCAGGAACACCGAGGCGGTCTCCCCGCGGCGACGGGCCCGGACGAACCGTCCGACGGCCTGGGCGAAGAAGAGCGGGGTCGACGTCGACGGCGCGTAGACCCCGACCGCCAGGCGCGGGACGTCGACGCCCTCGGACACCATCCGGACGGCGACCATCCAGCGCTGGTCGCCCTCGCTGAACTGCTCGATCCGGTCCGAGGCCGTCGCGTCGTCCGACAGGACGACGACGGGCGCCTGCCCCGTGATCTCGCGGAGGGTCTTCGCGTAGGCCCGGGCGGTCTCGTGGTCGGTCGCGATGACGAGGCCGCCGGCGTCCGGGACGCCGCGGCGCACCTCGGTGAGCCGGCGGTCCGCGGCGGCGAGCACGGCCGGGACCCACTGGCCGTTCGGGTCGAGCGCCGTCCGCCACGCCTGGCCGATCATGTCCTTGGTCATCTGCTCGCCGAGCCGGCCCGAGACCTCGTCGCCCGCCTTCGTGCGCCAGCGCATCGAGCCGGTGTAGGACAGGAAGATCACGGGCCGGACGACGAGGTCGCGCAGGGCGCGGCCGTAGCCGTAGCTGTAGTCGGCCTTGGAGCGGCGGATGCCGTGCTCGTCCTCGACGTAGTCGACGAAGGGGATCGGGCTCGTGTCGCTGCGGAACGGCGTGCCGGTGAGCGCGAGCCGGCGGGTCGCGGGCTCGAAGGCCTCGCGGACGGCGTCGCCCCACGACAGGGCGTCCCCGCCGTGGTGGATCTCGTCGAGGATGACGAGGGTGCGCGCGGCCTCGGTGCGGGCGCGGTGCAGCGCCGGCCGGGTCGCGACCTGGGCGTAGGTGACGGCGACGCCGTGGAAGTGCCGGCCGTGGCTGCCCTGGCTGTTGCGGAACGTCGGGTCGAGGTGGACGCCGACGCGGGCCGCCGCGTCGGCCCACTGCCGCTTGAGGTGCTCGGTCGGGCAGACGACGGTGACCCGCTGGACGGTGCCGCGCTCGAGCAGCTCGGTCGCCACGCGCAGGGCGAAGGTCGTCTTGCCGGCGCCGGGCGTCGCGACGGCGAGGAAGTCCTGCGGCGTCGAGCGCAGGTACAGCTCGAGGGCCTCCGCCTGCCAGGCGCGCAGCTTGTTCGCCGTGCCCCACGGGGCCCGCGCGGGGAACGCCGGGGGCAGGTGCGAGGCCGCCGCCGCGGACGCGTGGGCGGGGCCCGGGACCTGGTTCGACGCCGCGTTCCCGGTACTCACAGACCACCCCTCACAGGGACAGGAGCCTAACCCGGATCCGCGGACGACTCACCGCGGGCCGCCTCCCCGCGGACGGCCCCGGCGTGTGTTACGCGGGGGCCCGCGGGGAGGCGGCACGGGGAGGCGGCGCGGCTCAGCGGCGCGGCTCAGGCGGGCGGGCTCGGCGGGCGCAGCTCGACCGT
>JBQGCR010000146.1:0-3679 GCA_052038585.1 Kineosporiaceae bacterium | reverse complement strand
CGAGACCCTCGACTGGGCGCGCGCCCTCGTCGAGCTCGGCCGCCGCGAGCTCGACCTGGAGACGGCGGCCGCGACCCTCGGCGCGGTGTGCAAGTACCGGGAGGACGCCGACCGGGTCCGCGACAGCCTCGACCGGCTGCTGGCCGGCTGAGACCCCTCGCGCCCGTCGGCGGGCGCGGCTAGCGTCCCGGCATGACCCGGTCGACCGTCCTGCCCCATGCGCGGTACCTCGACGTCATCCGGAGCGAGACGGCCCGCTTCGCGCAGGTGCTCGCGACGACGCCGGAGGACGCCCGGGTGCCCACCTGCCCCGACTGGTCGGCCGCCGACCTGCGCTGGCACCTCGCGCAGGTGCAGCACGTCTGGGCCGAGGTCGTCGCCGCCCGGCCGAGCACGCAGGACCCCCCGGAGGACCCCGACCGGCCGGCGGGACGGGCCGACGTCGACCGGTTCGGCGACCGGTCCGCCGTCCGGCTCGTCGACGAGCTCGCCGCGGCCGACCCCGCCGACCCGTGCTGGACGTGGGCCGTCGGCGGCGGCACGTGCGGCTGGGCCGCGCGGCGCCAGGCGCACGAGGCGCTCGTCCACCGGCTCGACGCCGAGCTGACGGCCGGGGCACGGACACCGTTCGACCCGGCGCTGGCGCTCGACGGCGTCGACGAGGTCCTGCGGTACTTCTGGTCCTGGCGGCCGGCCTGGGCGTCGGTCACCGAGACGGGACCGGGACGGGTGCGGTTCGCCGTCCCCGACGCGGGGGCGTCCTGGGTCGTCGCGTTCGCCACGTGGTCGGGGACCTCGCCGCAGACCGGGAAGACCTGGACGGACGAGAAGACCCTCCTGCTGGTCGACGACGACGGCGGCGAGGTGGCGGCGACGGTGTCCGGGACCGCCGAGGACCTCGACTGCCACCTGTGGCACCGCCCCACGCCGGGGTCGATCGCCCGGGACGGCGACCCCGACGTGCTCGCGGCGCTGGACGCCCTGCTCGCGGAGGACCTGGACTAGCGCGTGCGGGTGGTCGGGACCTGCGGTCCTGCACCCGTCCGCCGGACCGGTCGACCCTGGGAGCATGGCCCGGCTCGCGCACCACCGCTACCTGCCCGCGTCGACGCACACGCTCGAGCTGCGGCAGGTCGCGGAGATCAACGGCCTCGTCGTCGTCGGACTCGCCCGGCTGACGCCCGCCGACCTCGGCGTCGACCACGCCCCGGACGACCTGCTCGCCACCCCGCTGCGCCGCCTCGTCATGGAGGGGTCGCCGAGCTTCCCGTACCTCTTCGGGGTCTTCGGCGGGACCGACCTCGTGCTCCACACGGAGCACCTGCGCCGGCTCAGCCGGGCGCTCGGGCTGCACCACCACTGGGGTCTGTGACCGCACCGGCGCCCCCGGCGTGGCGGTCACGCACCGCGACGCCACGTGCTCCGGACCGGTTGCCCACCCGATCCGGGTCCAGTGCGCGGCCCCGTCTGCCGAGACCCCCGGCATGCACAGCCAGCGCGAGCGCCGCCGCACGACCGTCCCGCGACGCCTGGCCGCCGCCGTCCTCGGCGCGGTCGCCGTCGGTCTCGCGGCCGCCGTGGCCACCGGTCCGGCCGGTGCCGCGGCGCTGCCGGCCCCGCCGCCCACCCCGGCCGGGCTGCCCGCGCAGATCGAGCCGCTGCAGCCCTACGTCCGCGCCTCCTCGTGCACCCAGTCGTCGACCGTCGGGGCGAAGAAGCTGGCCGACCTCCTGCGCGACACGTACGGCTACTCCTCCGGCATCGCCCGCGAGTGCGGCTCGTCGGTGAGCGAGCACTTCGAGGGCCGCGCCCTGGACTTCATGGTCAGCGTCCGCAGCAGCGCCGGCCGCGCGACGGCGCAGTCCCTCCTGGACTGGCTCCTCGCGACCGACGCCCGCGGCCAGCAGTACGCCATGACCCGCCGGCTCGGGGTCATGTACATCATCTGGAACGACCGGATGTGGCGCGCCTACGACCCCGGTCGTGGCTGGACGCCGTACTCCAGCTGCGCGAGCCACCCCGAGAGCTCGTACGACACGACGTGCCACCGCGACCACGTCCACATCTCGCTCGGCTGGGCCGGCGCCACCGGGTCGACGTCGTACTGGACCCGGTCGGTGGCCCCGGTCGACTACGGCCCGTGCCGCGAGCGCGACCTCAACTGGGCGAGCCCCTGGGGCCGCGCCAACCCGGTGCGCTGCGTCGACCACCCGACGGTGCCGGCCCCCGCCGGTGCCTCCTCCTCGACCCGGACGCTGTGGGCGAACTCCGGCGTCGTCCTGCGGTCGGGGATGACCGGCACGGTCGTCACCGCGGTCCAGAAGGCGCTCGGGACGACGGCGGACGGGGCGTTCGGCTCCGCCGACGTCCGGGCCGTGCAGGCGCTGCAGGCCCGCGCCGGCCTGGCGTCGTCCTCGGTGCTCGACCACCCGAGCTGGCGGGCGCTGCTCGGCCTGCGCCAGCTGCAGCCGCCCGCGCCGCCCCCGCCGCCGAGCCCGCCGCCCGCCCCCGCCCGCCGCGCCGTCGCCGCTCCCGGCGTGCAGCTCGCCCCGGCCGGCGCCCAGCACGTGCGGCCCTGACCCCGGCTTGACGCGGACGCCGCGCCGGGCGAGCCTGCGGCCATGACGCCGCCGACCCCCGCGACGCCCGCCCCGGACACCAAGGACTGGACCTGGGTGCTCGACGCGCCGTGCCCGCAGTGCCGCTTCGTCGCGGGGGAGGTGCCCGTCGAGGGCGCCGCGGCGCTCGTCCGTGCCCAGCTGCCGGTCTGGTCCGCGGCGCTCGCCGACGCCGAGGTGGCGCGCACCCGGCCCGCGCCGGACGTGTGGTCCCCGCTCGAGTACGGCTGCCACGTCCGGGACGTGTGCCGGGTCTTCGCCGGACGCCTGCGCCTCATGCTCACGCAGGTGGACCCCGTGTTCGACACCTGGGACCAGGACGCCACGGCGCTCGCCGAGCGCTACGACCTCGCCGACCCCGCGACCGTCGGGACCGAGCTGCGCGAGGCGGCCGAGGCCATGGCCGACGCGCTCGACGCCGTCCCGGCCGGCGCCCTCGACCGGCCCGGCCGGCGCAGCAACGGCTCGGTCTTCACCGTCGCCTCGCTGACCCGGTACTTCCTGCACGACCTCGTCCACCACGCCTGGGACGTGCGCGGCGTCGTCGGCCGGACGTGACGGCCGTGCGGACGACGCCGGAGGAGCAGCTCGCCGGGTTCGCCCGGGCGCTGCGGGCGGCCGGCGTGCCGGTCACCCCGGACCGCACGCAGGCCTACGCCGGCGCGGTGGCCGCCGTCGGCCTCGGCGACGCCGACGCCGTCTACTGGGCCGGGCGGGCGACGCTGTGCGCGGAGCCGGACCACTTCCCGCTCTACGACAAGGTCTTCGAGGCCTGGTTCCGCGGCCAGGTCCCGCGGCTGTCGGGCCGTCGGACGGCGCCGCGGCACCGCAGCCTCGACGCCCTGTCCGAGCCGGACGGCACCGGGCGCACCGCAGCCGAGCGGGACGACGTCGAGGTGGTCCGCGCCCGGGCGAGCGCGGTGGACCTGCTGCGCCACCGCGACGTCGCCGCCCTCACGCCGTCCGAGCGCGAGCTGCTCGCCGAGCTCTTCGCCGTCCTGCGCCCGCGGGCCCCGCGCCGGCGCGCGGCCCGCCGGGTCAAGCGGCACCGCGGGGACGTC
>JBQGCR010000145.1:0-1654 GCA_052038585.1 Kineosporiaceae bacterium | reverse complement strand
GAGGGGCAGGCGCGGCTGCGCGACCTCGGCGAGGTCGCCGCGCAGGCCGTCCGCGGCGCCGGCGCCACCGCCCTCGTCGGCCCGGTCGACGACCGCTCGATCGGCGTCCTCGCCGCGCTCGGCCCGCGCGAGCGGGACGTCGACGTGCTCGGTGCCCTGGCCGCCGCGCTGCGCCGGGCCCTGCCCGGACGCCTCCCCCGCGTCGAGCCGGACCGCCTCGTCGTCGCGGCCGGGTCCCTCGTCGGCGGGCTGCGCGACGCGCGGCGCTCGCTCGTCGAGGCCGGTCAGGTCGCCGACGCCGCCGCGCACCTGACGACGACGGCGCCCTTCCTGCGGCTGCCGGACCTGCGCCTGCGCGGCCTGCTCCAGCTGCTGCGCGAGGACCCGCGGGTGCACACCTTCGTCGAGCGCGAGCTCGGCACGCTGCTCGCGCACGACGCCGCGACGGGCGAGGACCTCCTCGCCGTCCTGCGGGCCTACCTCGCGGCCGGGCGCAACAAGTCCGGGGCCGCGCAGGCGGCCCACGTGTCGCGCCCGGCGTTCTACGACCGGCTCGCCAAGGTCTCCCGGGTGCTGGGCGCCGACCTGGACGACGTCGAGATCTGCCTCGCCCTCCACGTCGCCCTGCTCGCCCACGACACCCGCTGACGCCCGCTGACGTCCGCGGACCGGGGCCCGCCGCGCGTCAGCTGTCGAGGTTGGCCATGACGTGCTTGACCCGGGTGTAGTCCTCGAACCCGTACATCGACAGGTCCTTGCCGTAGCCGGAGTGCTTGAAGCCGCCGTGCGGCATCTCCGCGACGAGCGGGATGTGGGTGTTGATCCACACGCAGCCGAAGTCGAGGCGGCGCGACATCCGCAGCGCGCGCCCGAGGTCCTTCGTCCAGACCGACGACGCGAGGCCGTACGGGACGCCGTTGGCCCAGCGCAGCGCCTCGTCCTCGTCGGAGAACCGCTGGACGGTGATGACCGGGCCGAAGATCTCCTGCTGGATCATCTCGTCGTCCTGCCGGACGCCGGCGACGACGGTCGGCTCGACGAAGAAGCCCCGCTCGCCCTGCCGGGCGCCGCCCGCGGCGACCTCGACGTGCTCCGGCCGGCGCTCGAGGAAGCCGAGCACCCGCTCGAGCTGGTGGACGTTGTTCACCGGCGGGACGAGCGCGTCCTCGTCGCCCGGCCCGTTCTCGAACGTCGTCCGCGTCCCCCTCGCCTGCTCGGCGAGCGCGGCGACGAAGTCGTCGTGCACCCGGGGGCCGGCGAGCACCCGGGTCGCCGCCGTGCAGTCCTGGCCGGCGTTGAAGTAGCCGGCGACGGCGATCGCCTCGGCCGCGGCCTCGACGTCGGCGTCGTCGAAGACGACGACGGGGGCCTTCCCGCCGAGCTCGAGGTGGACCCGCTTGACGTCGCGCGAGGCCGACTCGGCCACCTGCATGCCGGCCCGCACCGACCCGGTGATCGCGACCATCTGCGGGGTCGGGTGCTCCACGAGCGCCCGGCCGGTCCCCCGGTCCCCGGTGACGACGTTGAGCACGCCCGGCGGGAGGAACTCCGCGGCGATCTCGGCGAGCAGCAGCGAGGTCTCCGGCGTCGTGTCGCTCGGCTTGAGGACGACCGTGTTCCCGGCGGCGATCGCCGGGGCGATCTTCCACACCAT
>JBQGCR010000144.1:0-1531 GCA_052038585.1 Kineosporiaceae bacterium | reverse complement strand
GACGAGCGCCGGCCAGCCACCCGTGCGCCGGTGGACCTCCTCGGCCGCCTGCGGGTCGTCGAGGCCGTGCTCGTCGCGCAGCACGCGCGCCGTCCCGTCCGGGCCCAGCGCGAGGTCGGCCGCCGTCCGGACGACGACGGGCCGGCCGAGCGCGGCACGCACGGCCGGGGCGAGCGGGCGCGCGCTCGCGAGCACGACCGGGGTCGGGGCGGGCAGCGCCGCGAGGTCCTCCGCCGCGCGGACCTGGCCGTCGAGGGGCAGCCGGTCGAGGTCGTCGACGACCACCGTCCCGGGGACGGCCGCGGCCCGGGCCTCGAGCGCCGTCGTCTTGCCGTAGCCGACAGCGGCCACGAGGACGACGCAGGACGCCACGGCCACCGCTACTCCTCTCGTGGGCCGACCTGTCCCGGGAGCGAGGTCGGCCCACGATAGTGCGTGCGTGCACGTGGCGTCACAGGGTGCTGAGGATGCACCGCTCGAGCAGGTAGACCCCGTCGCGGTCGGCGTCGCTGGCGACGCAGACCTTCGCGGACTGGACGCCGACGGCACCGGGTGCGGTGAAGTTCACCGCCCGCGTCGTGAGCGACCCGCTGGCCGGGGTGAAGCCGGCCGTCCAGGCCTTGCTCACCTGCCGGCCCGTGCCGGACAGGCCGTCGTAGTACTTCGTGTAGAGGCGCACCGGCACGCCGGAGCGGTTGAACGCCCCGAAGGTCCCGACGACGTTGAGCTCGGTGACGCCCGAGACGAGGTGCCAGGTGAACGTCGCGTTGCCCGACGCGACCCCGGTCGTCGGGCTCGTGCCCGTGCCGAACGACAGGCCGTTGACGTTGATCTTGCCGTGGCCGGTCTTGATGGCCACCGCCGAGGCCGGCGGCGCCGCGCCGACGGTCGCGAGGGCGAGGCCGACGGCGAGCGGGGCGGTGCGGCGGGCGGTGCGGCGGGCGATGCGCGTGCGGGTGCGGTCCATGACGGGTGCCTCCCTGGTCGGGGCCGCCCGGGTGGCGGCCGGGACCACCGTCGCGCCGACCCCTCAGCACGGCGTCAGGACGCCGTCACAGCCTCCTGACCCAGGTAGGCCGCCAGGTGCCGGCCGGTGAGCGTGCCGGACCGCGCGAGGTCGGCGGGCGTGCCCTCGAAGACCACCCGGCCGCCGTCGTGGCCGGCGCCCGGGCCGAGGTCGACCACCCAGTCGGCGTGGGCGACGACGGCGAGGTGGTGCTCGACGACGAGCACGGACCGTCCGGCGTCGACGAGCCGGTCGAGCAGCGCGAGGAGGTGCTCCACGTCGGCCAGGTGCAGGCCGCTCGTCGGCTCGTCGAGGACGAGCACCGCCCCGGCGTCGCCGAGGTGCGTCGCGAGCTTGAGGCGCTGGCGCTCGCCGCCGGACAGCGTCGTCAGCGGCTGCCCGAGCCGCACGTAGCCGAGGCCGACGTGGGCGAGCCGGTCGAGCACCGTCACGGCCGCCGGCGTCCGGGCCGGACCCTCGCCGAAGAACGCGCGCGCCGCCTCGACCGGCTTCTCGAGGACCTCG
>JBQGCR010000143.1:0-4181 GCA_052038585.1 Kineosporiaceae bacterium | reverse complement strand
GGCGCCGAAGAACGCAAGCGCCCGCCGGTAGCGGCCGAGGTAGAGATGACCGAGCCCCGGCAGGGGGATCGACAGGATGCCGGCGAGCGCGGACGAGCGACGGGGGGTGCGGATCATGGCGGCAGGGTGCCAGGTCCGACGGCGGCGCACAACGGTCGCCGTCGCCGGGCTGCTCCTCGCCGCGTGCACGGCGGCGCCACCGCCGTCCCCGCCGGCCCAGTCGTCCCCGCCCCAGTCGTCCACGCCGGCCAAGTCGTCCCAGCCCGCGTCCTCCCCGTCCGAGCCCGTCGTCGCGCCGAGCCCCACGGCCACGGTGACGACGACGGCGACGACGGCCGCCCCGGCACCCGGCAGTGCCCTCGCCGCCCTCGCGGCGCTGCCCGTCAAGGGACGCGCGCCGCGCACCGGGTACGACCGCGCAGCCTTCGGCCAGGCGTGGTCGGACGCCCCGCGGGTCGCGTTCGGGCGCAACGGGTGCGGCCAGCGCGACGACGTCCTGCGGCGCGACCTCGACGCGGTGACGCTGCGGGCCGGCAGCGGCGGCTGCGTCGTCGTCACCGGGCTGCTCGCCGACCCCTACACCGGGACGACCGTCCGGTTCACGACGGACGACGCCGACGCGGTGCAGGTCGACCACGTCGTCGCCCTGTCCGACGCCTGGCAGAAGGGCGCGCAGGGGCTCGACCCGGCCGCCCGTGCGGCGCTGGCCAACGACCCGCTCAACCTCGTCGCGACCGACGGCCCGACGAACCGGGCCAAGGGGGACGGCGACGCCGCGACGTGGCTGCCGCCGACCCGCGCGGTCCGGTGCGCCTACGTCGCCCGGCAGGTCGCGGTGAAGGCCCGCTACCGGCTGTGGGTCACGGCGGCCGAGCGGGACGCCGTCGTCCGCGTCCTCGGCACGTGCCCGGGCGAGCCGCTGCCGGCCGACGGCACGCGGCGGCTCGTCCCGGCCGGCACCGCCGTCGCGCCCCCGGACCCGGGCCTCGACCCGCGGTTCACCTCGTGCGCCAAGGCCAAGGCCGCCGGCTACGGGCCGTACCGCACGGGCACCGACCCGGAGGCGGGCTGGTACCGGGACGGTGACGGCGACGGCGTCGTCTGCGAGTGAGCAGCGTCCATGATCACGCGTGCAGCGTCCATGATCACGGGGGCGTGGCGGCCCAGCCCGTGACGTCGGTGAGCGCCAGGACGAGGACCGCGGCGAACGGGGGACCGCCCGGCGTGCCGTACTGCGGGTAGCGCGCGACGAGGGCGGCCGACAGGGCGGCGACGACGTCGTCCGCGGGGTCCGGGACGTGCCGCAGACCCGCCCGGACCCACCACAGGCGTGACCAGTCGGCGGCGTCCCAGCACTCGGCGAGCAGGGTCGCCCGGGGGTCGGCCTCGAGGTTGCGCTCGCGCTGGAGGCGTTGCGACGCCTTGGGTTTGACGAGGTCGACCGGGACGCCGACGAGGTCGCCCTCGACGGCGTAGACGACCGGCACGAGGTCGGCGCCGCGCTGCGGGTGCACCGTCGCGAGCACGGCGTGGTCGTGCGCGGCGAGCCGGCGGCGGGCCTCGTCCGGGTCGAGCCTCATGGCACCTCCTCGTCCCCGCAGCCTA
The DNA here is from genome assembly GCA_052038585.1 of Kineosporiaceae bacterium. GTDB lineage: Bacteria > Actinomycetota > Actinomycetes > Actinomycetales > Kineosporiaceae > JBQGCR01. Next base: position 2,576 of record JBQGCR010000143.1, on the reverse strand, counting down.
CGATCGGCGGCCGGACGACAGCGACGTCGAGGAGGGCCCGTGAACCCTGCGGTCTGGGTGGAGCGGCACGCGCGGCTGCGGCCGGACGCCCCGGCCCTCGTCGAGGGCGAGCGGGTCCACGCGACGTGGGCCGCCTGGGCGGCGCGGGTGGCGGCAGCCGCGGGCGGGCTGCGGGCGGGCCTCGGGCTGCGCCCGGGGGACCGGGTCGCGATCGTCATGCGCAACCGGCCCGAGTACCTCGAGGCGCTCTACGCCGTGTGGCACGCCGGGTGCGTCGCGGTGCCGGTCAACGCCCGGCTGCACCGCGCGGAGCTCGCGTACGTCCTGGGGCACAGCGGGACCGCCGTCGTCGTCACCGACGCCGAGCACGCCGACGACGTCGTCGGCCTCGTCGACGAGGTGGAGCCCCTGCGCACCGCCGTCGTCGCCCCCGGGCCGGACTGGGCCCGGCTCGTCGCCGCCGACCCGGCGCCGCTCGCCGACCTCGCGTCGACCGACCCGGCGTGGCTCTTCTACACCAGCGGGACGACCGGTCGGCCCAAGGGCGCGACGCTCACCGCCCGGAGCCTGCTCATGGCCTCGCTGAGCTACTTCGCCGACCTCGACCCGGTCGGGCCGGGGGACGCGTGGCTCCACGCGGCGCCGCTGTCGCACGGCTCGGGGCTCTACGGGCTGCCGCACGTGGCGCGCGGCGCGGTGAGCGTCCTGCCGGAGTCCGGCGGCCTCGACGGCGCGGAGGTCGCCGCGGCGCTGCGGACGTGGCCGGGGCTGTCGATGTTCGCGGCCCCGACGATGGTCAAGCGGCTCGCGGCCGACCCGGCCGTCCGGGCCGCGGCCCCCGGGCACCTCAAGGCGATCGTCTACGGCGGCGCCCCGATGTACCTGGCCGACCTCGAGGAGGCGCTCGCCGTCTTCGGCCCGCGGCTGGCCCAGATCTACGGCCAGGGCGAGACGCCCATGACGATCACCGCCCTGTCCCGGGCCGACCACGCCGACACCGGCCACCCCCGCTGGCGCGAGCGGATGGCCAGCGTCGGTCTGCCGCGCACGGACGTCGAGGTCCGCGTCGCCGGCGAGGACGACGCGCCGCTGCCGGCGGGCGAGCCGGGCGAGGTGCTCGTCCGCGGCGACGTCGTCATGGCCGGCTACTGGCAGGACCCGGACGCGACGGCGGAGGCGCTACGCGGCGGCTGGCTGCACACCGGGGACGTCGGCAGCTTCGACGACGACGGCTACCTCACCCTCCACGACCGGTCGAAGGACCTCGTCATCACCGGTGGGATGAACGTCTACCCGCGCGAGGTCGAGGAGGCGCTGCTGCACCACCCGGCGGTGCGGGCCGTCGCCGTCGTCGGCCGTCCGGACCCGCAGTGGGGCGAGGCGGTCGTCGCCTTCGTCGTCCCGGAGCCGGGCGCGAGCCCGGCGGTCGAGGACCTCGACCGCGCGTGCCTCGAGCGGATCGCCCGCTACAAGCGGCCGAAGGAGTACCGCTTCGTCGAGGCCCTGCCGCTGAACAACTACGGGAAGGTGCTCAAGCGCGAACTGCGGGAACGGCTCCGGAGCGAGCCCCGCTGAAGGTGTTCCGCCCGCCCGTCGGCGCTGTTACTGTCCCCGACCAAGGTCGGGACGCGTGGCCCCACGGTCGTCCCCGCCTCAGACACTCCGTGCCAGCGTCGTCAAGGAGGCCGTCGTCCCATGAAGCTCGCCCTGTACCTGCCCAACTTCCGCGACGAGGTGACGGTCAAGGAGCTCGAGGACCTCACGGCCCTCGCCGAGGAGCTCGACTTCGACTCCGTGTGGACGCTCGACCGGATCGTCGTCCCCGAGTCCTCCGACCGCGCGGAGATGAAGTACCCGTTCGGGATGATGACCGAGTTCCCGCCGGGCATGCCGGTGATCTCGCGCGGCAAGTGGTTCCAGGGGATGACCCTCATCCCGTGGCTCGCCGCGAAGACGACGAAGGTCCGGATCGGGATGAGCATCATCGACACCCCGTACCGCTCGCCGGGCGTGCTCGCCGCCGAGCTCGCGACGCAGGACCACCTCTCGAACGGCCGGCTCAACGTCGGCATCGGCTCCGGCTGGATGCCCGAGGAGTTCGCCGCGGCGAGCGTGCCGCACCTCTTCGAGCGCCGGCACGCGCACGTGCGCGAGACGATCGAGATCATGCAGGGCATCTGGACGAACGAGCTCTTCGAGTACCACGGCGAGTTCGCCGACTTCGAGCTCTGCGGCTTCGGGCACAAGCCCGTCCAGAAGCCCGGCCCGCCGATCTACTTCTCCGGCCTCAAGGACCCCCGCCGCTCGGCCCTGCGGATCGCCAAGTACGGCCTCAACGGCTGGATCGGGATCCAGGACTCCCCGGAGGACATCGCCCGCTGGCGCACGGAGATCGAGCGCGAGCTCGGCGAGCTCGGCCGCGGGCTGCCGGAGGGCTTCGACATGTGCAGCATGATCTGGTTCGTCATCACCGACGAGCCGATGGACCAGACGCCGGCGGGCAAGGGCACCAACCTCCTCGCGGGGACGGCCCAGCAGATCGAGGACATGCTCAAGCGCTACCGCGACGCGGGGAT
>JBQGCR010000142.1:0-8885 GCA_052038585.1 Kineosporiaceae bacterium | reverse complement strand
CCGCCCCCGCGACGGGTCCCACCGCCACCGCCCGGGGACCGCGGCTCCCGCCGCCACGGCAACACGACCCGGCACGACCGGCCGACGCCGGCAGGGCCCTCGCCACGGCGGGGTGCGTCGTGACGGCGCGCCGCTAGCGTCGGCCGGGTGGAGTGGGTCGACGACTTCGAGGGCTCGGCCGGTTCGTCGCCCGGGCCGTGGTGGGTGCCCGAGCAGGGACACGGCCGATGGGGCGATCCACGACAGCTGCAGTGGTACACCGGACGCCGCGAGAACGCCGCCCTGGACGGCGCCGGTCGGCTGGTCCTGACCGCCCGGCGCGAGCCGGCGGCCCTCCCCGGCGTCGCGCCCGCCGGTGCGATCACGTCGGCCCGCTTGACGACGCTCGGCAGGCTGCACCTGCGCTACGGCAGCGTCGAGGCGAGGATCCGGGTCCCGGGTGGCCTGGGGACCTGGCCCGCGTTCTGGATGCTCGGCACGGACATGGCCGACGTCGGCTGGCCCGCCTGCGGCGAGATCGACGTGATGGAGCACGTCGGCTCCCTCCCGTCGACCGTCCACGGGACCGTCCACCTGCCCGGCCGCGCCGGCCTCGACCTGCCCGACAGCCCACCTGCGGGCATCGGCACGGCTCACGACGCCGGCGTCGACCTGTCCGAGGCGTTCCACGACTACGCCGTGCAGTGGGAGCCGGACCGCATCACCTGGATGCTCGACGGGCATCCCTACGCCAGCATCCGGCGGGAGCAGGTCCCCGGGGCCGGATGGCCGTTCGACCACGACATGTACCTGCTGCTCAACCTCGCCGTCGGCGGCAGCTGGCCGGGTAACGAGACCGACGACCCCCCGCTCCCCGCACGCCTGCTCGTCGAACGGGTCCGGGTCGTCAGCGACCACCTCGACCTGGGCCATGGCCGCGGCTGACGGGGGCCGTGCACCGTGGGACGCCCGAGCGCTTCGCCACCGGCTCGGACGAGCTGCCGATGCCGGTGAACGCCGCAGGTGGGCGGCCGTGGAGCGACCGGCCGGTCGAGGGGGGGCTCGACCGAGGTCGCCCCGAGGGGAACCCCTGCCGCGTCACCGCCGTTCTGCGCATGAACCACTCAGTTCAGGCCGAACCCTCCGAAGAGAGACATGAACGACGACGACCATAGGACCCCGGCCGCACACTCGGAGCCCGACGGGGCGGTGCGCGACCGGTGACGGAGCTGGTCTCCCTCGTGATGGGTGTCGTGGTGGTCCTCGCCATCACTGTGGCCACCGGCTACTTCGTCGCGCAGGAGTTCGCCTACATGGCGGTCGACCGGTCGACCCTCAACGCGCGGGCGGCGGCGGGCGACGGGGCCGCGCAGCGGGCGCTGCTCGTCACGCGGCGGACGTCGTTCATGCTGTCCGGCGCGCAGCTGGGGATCACCGTCACCGGCCTGCTGGTCGGCTACGTGGCCGAGCCCCTCATCGGGGGGTCGCTCGGGGCGATGCTGGGCGGGGTCGGGGTCCCGGCCGGCGTGAGCGTCGGCATCGGCGCGGTGCTCGCCCTGCTGTTCTCGACCGTGGTGCAGATGCTCTTCGGGGAGCTGTTCCCGAAGAACCTCGCGATCGCGCGGCCCGAGCCGGTGGCACGGTGGATGGCCCGGTCGACCGTCGTCTACCTCAAGGTCTTCGGCTGGCTCATCTGGGTCTTCGACCAGTCCTCGAACCTGCTGCTGCGGGCCCTGAGGATCGAGCCGGTGCACGACGTCGAGCACGCCGCGACCGCCCGCGACCTCGAGCACATCGTCGAGGACTCCCGGGACAGCGGTGACCTGCCGGTGGAGCTGTCGATGCTGCTCGACCGGATCCTGGACTTCCCGCGTCGCACCGCGGAGCACGCCATGATCCCGAGGTCCCGCGTGGACACGCTGGAGGACGACGTGCCGATCGGTGATGTCCGCGCGCTCATGGCCCACGGGCACTCGCGGTACCCCGTCCTCGACCGGGAGACCGACGACGTCGTCGGCGTCGTCCACCTGGCCGACCTGCTCGCGACCCCGCAGCCCGACACGAGCCCGGTCACGGCGATCCTCCGTCCGGCGCTGGTGGTCGCGGCGCTGACGCCGCTGCCCGACGTCCTGCGTCAGCTCGCGGGGACGACGAACCAGCTGGCGTGCGTCGTCGACGAGTACGGCGGTTTCGCCGGGGTCGTCACCGTCGAGGACCTCGCCGAGGAGCTCGTGGGCGAGATCACCGACGAGCACGACAGCGACGTCGACCCCGACTACCTCCCGGTCGAGGGCGACGACGTCTGGGAGATGGCCGGCGGCGTGCACGTCGACGAGGTCGAGCGCGCCCTCGGGATCGACCTGCCGCGCGGCGACTACGAGACCATCGCCGGGCTGCTGATCGCTGCCCACGGCGGCCTATTGGACGAGGGCGCTCCGCTGCGGATCGAGCTGCCCGACGACCCCGCAAACCTGGCGTCCGACGAACCGCCGGCCCCGCGGGTCCTGCACGTGCAGGTGCTGGCCGTCGACCGGCACGTGCCGTCCCGGGTCCGCCTGGAGCTGCCCGGGGGCGCAGGAGGCGTCCGGGCCGCTGAGACGCCGCGACCGGTCGAGGAGGCCTCCCGATGACCGACGACCCCGTCGTGGTCCTCCCGCTGACGGCGTTGATCGTCGCGCTCAGCGCGTTCTTCGTCGCGGTCGAGTTCGCCTTGATCGCAGCCAAGCGGCACCGGCTCGAGGACGCCGCGACCACCAGCCGTTCGGCGCGGGCCGCGCTGCGCAGCTCTTCGGAGCTCACGCTGCTGCTGGCCGGCTCCCAGCTCGGGATCACCGCGGCGACGCTGGCGCTGGGGGCCCTCAGCAAGCCGGCCGTGCACCACTGGCTGACCCCGCTGTTCGAGACGTGGGGCGTGCCGGCGGTGGCGGCCGACGTCGCCGGCTTCGTGCTCGCCCTCCTGATCGTCACCTTCATCCACCTCGTCGTGGGTGAGATGGCCCCCAAGTCGTGGGCCATCGCGCATCCCGAGCGCTCCGCGACGGTGCTCGCCGTGCCGATGCGCGCCTTCATGTGGGTGTTCCGGCCCGTGCTGCGTGCCCTGAACGAGGCCGCCAACTGGCTGGTCCGGCGCGTCGGCGTCGAGCCCGTCGACGAGGTCGCCGCCGGGCACAGTCCCGAGGCGCTGCGGCACCTGGTCGAGCACTCGGCGAACGTGGGAGTCCTCGACCCGCGCTTCACCGCCCAGATCGCCGGCGCGCTGGAGATGCAGCAGCTGACGGTCGGGGAGCTCCTCAGACCCGACGCCACCGTCACGGCCGTACCGGCGGACGCCACCGTCGCCCAGGTCCGGGACGCCACCCGGCGCAGCGGCCACCTGCGCATCCTCGTGCGCTCCGGCCGGCGCCTCGACCAGGTCGTGCACGTCCGGGACACCCTCACCGCCGACGACGACGCCGCTGCCGCGACGTTCGCGCGCCCGGTGTTCAGCCTCTCCGCGGACACCACGGTCCATGCGGCACTCACGGCGATGCGCGAGACCCGCAACCACCTCGCCGTCGTGACCGACTCCGTGAGCGGGACGCCGTCCGGCGTCGTCACCCTCTCGGACGTCCTGCGGCGACTGTTCCCGCAGGCCACGGCGCCGGCGGCCTGACGCGCCCTGCTGGCAGGGCGCCCGGGGTCAGCGGGGAGCGCGAGCCGGCATCGGGCCCCGGAGCGTCGAGAGGCGGTCGACGGCGGCGTCCACCTCCGGCGTCGACCCGACCCCGGTGACCGTGACGTCGTCAGCGCTCGCCGTCCAGGTCCCGCGGACCACGCCGTCGACGACGACGAGGTTCGCCTTGGCGGTGACGGCCGGGCGCAGGGACGGCGGGACGACGTGGGTCTCCTTCGTGCCCGGCCCCATGACCCACTGGTCGTGCCCGGGGAGCAGGTGGACGGCGCCGGTCGGGCGGGCGGCGAGGAGCGCGTCGACGTCGCCGGAGAGGACGAGCCGGTCCTCGCCCTCGACGTCCACCGTCACCGTGCGGTCGCCCAGGTCGGCGAGCCAGCCGCGCAGCCGCCTCGTGCCGGCGCTCAGCCCCTCGCAGAGCCAGTACCGCAGGTTCGCCTCGGACGCGGGGCCGTAGGTCGACAGGTAGAGGACGACGGCCGCGCGGCCGGCGTCGTCGAGGTCGAGGAGGCCGGTCCACGAGGGGTTCCGGTCCAGACCCTGCAGCGTCGGCCGGCCGTCGCGGCGGGGGCCGAGGCTGACGTCGCCCTGCCACGTGAGCGGCTTGAGCAGCGTCCACGGCCCGTCCTCGAAGACCCGGGCGAGGTGCCGGTACTCGGGCTGGGCGGTGAGCGCGGCGCCGAGCTCGGGGACGGTCAGCGGCCCGCCGGCCACGGCCTCGCGGACCGCCGCGCGGAAGGCCGGCCACGCGTCCGGCGTGAGGCCGTAGTGCTCCTGCCAGCTCGGCAGCTCCCACTGCCGCCCGGCGCACCGCACGGCGAGGAACACCGCGGCGCTCGCCGGCGTGAGGAGGTGCAGCCCGCCGCGGAAGGCGAAGACCTCGACGACGTCGCCACGCCCTAAGGCCGCGGCGAGGTCACCGGGACCGGCTGCGCGGCAACGGCTCCGGACGGCGAGGTCGGCCGCGGCCGGGTCGACGGACAGCACCGCCCCGAGCCGGCCGACGACGTCGGCGACCGGCAGGTCCCCGACCGGCGCGAGCAGCTTCCGCTCCAGCCGCCAGGCTAGCGCCTGCGACCACGTGACCGCGGCCTGCGTCGTCGTCATCGGCCCAGCCTCGCACCGGCACCGGACGCCCGGCGTCCGCAACCGCGACCCCGGTCAGGTCCGCCGCCCGTCCAGGGCCTCCTCCACGTGGACGGCACCGGCGGCGCGGTCGACGGCCTCGGCGGACCCGCCGGTCACCGCGGTGCCGTCGACCGACCCGTCCCGGGGTGCGGGCGGCGCGCCGCGGCCGCGGTCCCGGTCGCGCCGGCCGCCGAAGGCGTCCATGACCATGTCGATGAACGAGCGCCGCCCGGCCCGCTTCGACAGCACGTCGAAGGCGACGGCGCCGAGCAGCACGAGGCCCTTGATGATCTGGATCCAGTTGCTGTCGACCGACATGTTCGCCAGGCCGAGGTTGAGCACGCCCATGACGAGGCCGCCGATCATCGCCCCGGAGACCGTGCCGACGCCGCCCGCGACGGCCGCGCCGCCGATGAACACCGCGGCGATCGCGTCGAGCTCGAAGCCCACGCCGTCCTTGGGGTTCGCCGCGTTGAGGTAGGCCGTGAAGACCATGCCGGCGAGCCCGGAGAGGAAGCCCATGTTCACCACGACGAGGAAGTCGACCCGGCGGGTGTCGACCCCCGACAGGCCCGCGGCGTTGCGGTTGCCGCCGACCGCGTAGATCCGGCGACCGGTCACGGTGCGCTGGGTGACGAACGTGTAGAGCAGGACGAGCGCGAGGAGGATGAGCCCGACGACGGGGATGCCCTTGTAGGACGCGAGGAGCAGGCCGAGGACGACGACGAGCGTCCCCACCGCCGCGATCCGCAGCAGCGGGAAGGCGATCGAGCCGGTGGCCATCCCGTAGCGCTGCCGGTCCGCCCGGTCCTTGAGGACGAACCACGCGTAGGCCGCGACCGCGAGGAGCGTGAGGACGAGGGTCGGGTTGTGGTAGTTCGTGTTCGGCCCCATCTCGGGCAGGTAGCCGTTCGCGATCTTCTGGAACGACTCCGGCACCGGGATCGACTGCGCGTCGAGGATCATGAGGTCGAGCCCGCGGAACGTCAGCATGCCCGCGAGGGTGACGATGAAGGCCGGGATGCCGACGTAGGCGACCCAGTAGCCCTGCCAGGCGCCGACCAGCATGCCGAGCGCGACGCCGAGCAGGATCGCGACGGGCCACGGCAGGCCCCAGCGGTCCATGGACAGCGCGACGCCGGCGCCGACGAAGGCGCACACCGAACCGACCGACAGGTCGATGTGGCCGGCGATGATGACCATGACCATGCCGATGGCGAGGATGAGCACGTAGCCGTTCTGGACGAGCAGCGACGTCACGTTGCGCGGCTGGAGGAACAGCCCGTCGGTGAGCACCTGGAAGACGACGACGAGCAGCAGCAGCGCGATGATCATGCCGTACTGGCGCAGGTTGCTCCCGAGGTTGCGGCGCAGCTCGGCCAGCGCGCCCCCGGTCGCGGCCGACGGGGTGTCGACGTCGGTGTGCGTGGCCATGGGTCAGGACGCCTTTCTCTGGGTCATGTGGCGCATGAGCGTCTCGGAGTCCGCGCGCTCGCGCGGGACCTCGGCGGTGACGACGCCGGCGGCGAGGGTGTAGATGCGGTCGCAGATGCCGAGGAGCTCGGGCAGCTCGGAGGAGATGACGAGCACGCCGCGACCGGAGTCGGCGAGCTGATTGACGATCTCGTAGATCTCGTACTTGGCCCCGACGTCGATCCCGCGGGTCGGCTCGTCGAGGATGAGCACGTCCGGCTCGGTGAACATCCACCTGGCCAGGACGACCTTCTGCTGGTTGCCGCCCGACAGGCCGCGGACGCCGGCGTCGACGCTCGGCGCCTTGATGTTGAGGGAGCCGCGGTACCGCTCGGCCGCCTGAGTCTCGGCGCCGTCGTCGATCGACAGGCCGCGCCGCAGCCGGGGGAGCCCGGCGGCGCTGATCGACGTCTTCACGGTGTCGAGGAGGTTGAGCCCCAACGACTTGCGGTCCTCCGTGACGTAGGCGATCCCGGCGTCGATGGCCTGCCGGACGGTCCGCGGCTCGATGACCCGGCCGTCCTTGAGGAGCGTGCCGCGCAGCTTGACGCCCCAGGACTGGCCGAAGACGCTGCGCGCCAGCTCGGTCCGCCCCGCACCCATGAGCCCGGCGAGCCCGACGATCTCCCCGCGCCGCACGACGAGGTTCGCGCCGTCGACGACGAGCCGGCCGGGGTCGCCGGGGTGGCCGACCGTCCAGTCGCGGACCTCGAGCAGCACCTCGCCCGGCGACGAGCGGTGCGGCGGGTAGCGGTGGTTCAGCTCGCGACCGACCATCCCGACGATGATGCGGTCCTCGTCGACGCCCCCGTCACCGACCTCGAGGGTCTCGATGCTGCGCCCGTCGCGCAGGATCGTGATGGCGTCGGAGATCTGCTCGATCTCGTTGAGCTTGTGGCTGATCATGATGCAGGTGATGCCGCGCTCGCGCAGCCCCGTGAGCAGCCGCAGGAGGTTCTGGCTGTCGGTCTCGTTGAGCGCGGCGGTCGGCTCGTCGAGGATGAGGAGCTTGACGTCCTTGGCGAGGGCCTTGGCGATCTCCACGAGCTGCTGCTTGCCGATCCCGATGTCCCCGACGAGCGTGTCCGGGTCCTCGTCGAGCCCGACGCGGGCGAGCAGCTCGACGGCGCGGCGGCGCGCGCCGAGCCAGTCGATCCTCCCGCCGCGCGCGTTCTCGTTGCCCAGGAACAGGTTCTCCGTGATGGACAGCTGCCCGACGAGCGCGAGCTCCTGGTGGATGATGACGATGCCCGCGTGCTCGCTGTCCCGGATGCTGCGGAACTGCACCTCGCGCCCGTCGAAGCGGATCTCGCCGGAGTAGTGGCCGTGCGGGTGCACCCCGGACAGCACCTTCATGAGCGTCGACTTCCCGGCACCGTTCTCGCCGCAGATGCTGTGGATCTCGCCGCGCCGCACGTCGAAGCGCACGTCCGACAGCGCCAGCACCCCGGGGAAGCTCATCGTGATGCCACGCATCGACAGCAGGACGTCCTCGGCCATGCGCCTTCCTCTCCCTCGCGGGGTGACCGCCGGCCGTCCCGGCTGCGGGGGGGGAGGGGGGGGGGGGCACGGCCGGCGCGTCACTTGAGCTGGTCCGCCGTGTAGTACTCCGCCTCGACGAGGACGGACTCGGCGTTCGAGGCGTCGATGGACACGGGGTCGAGCAGCATCGTCGGGACCTTCTTGACGCCGTTGTCGTAGGACTCGGTGTCGTTCACCGTGACGGTCTTGCCGTCGAGGATCTCCTGGATCATCGTCGCCGTGGTCTGGGCGAGGTCACGGGTGTTCTTGAAGACCGAGGAGTACTGCTCGCCGCCGAGGATCGACTTCACGCTCTCGAGCTCGGCGTCCTGGCCGGTGACGACGGGCAGCTTCTTGCCGCCGGCCTCGTAGCCCGAGCCCTTGAGGGCGGCGATGATGCCGCGCGAGAGACCGTCGTAGGGGGACAGGACGCCGTTGACGTCCTTGTCCGAGTAGGCCTTCGTGAGGACGTTCTCCATGCGCTTCTTCGCGACGGCGGCGTCCCAGCGCAGCGTGGCGACCGTGTCGAAGTCCGTCTCGCCCGACGGGATGACGATCGTGCCGTCGTCGATCTTCGGCTGCAGCACCTCCATGGCGCCGTTGAAGAAGAACGTCGCGTTGTTGTCGTCGGGGGAGCCGGCGAAGAGCTCGACGTTCCACGGCTTCGGGGCGCCGGAGGCCTCGAGACCCTCGAGCAGCGAGGTCGCCTGGAGCTTGCCCACCTCGAGGTTGTCGAAGGTCGTGTAGTAGTCCACCGAGTCCGTGTCGCGCAGCAGCCGGTCGTAGGCGATGACCGGGATGCCCTCCTCCTGCGCGTCGGCGAGCGCGCCCTTGAGCGCCGTCCCGTCGATCGAGGCGACGACGAGGATGCGGTTCTGCTTCGTCACCATGTCCTGCAGCTGCGTGACCTGCGTCGGGATGTCGTCGTTGGCGTACTGGAGGTTGACCGTGTACCCGGCCGCCTCGAGCTGCTGCTTCATGTAGTCGCCGTCCTTGATCCACCGCTCGGACGTCTTGGTCGGCATCGCGACGCCGATCGTGATGTCGGCCGGGTCGGTGGCCGTGGCGCCGGCGTTCGTGGCCTCCGAGCGGCCGCACGCCGCCAGGGCCAGCA
>JBQGCR010000141.1:0-19423 GCA_052038585.1 Kineosporiaceae bacterium | reverse complement strand
GCCCCGCCCTCGTGCACCGGGGACACGGTGAGCAGCGCGGCGGCGCCGGCGGCCCGACGGGCGGGGACGCCGGTGAGCACCTCGCCGGCCGCCACCCGGAGGAGCAGGTCGCGGGCGGGGACGGCCGGGACGACGAGGGTGTCGAGGCGGCGGCCGAGCGGTCCGCGCCGTCCGCCGAGGCCGCCCGCGCGGCTGTTCGCGGCGACGACCCGGCCGGCACGGTCGACCTCCACGAGGGGGTCGGCGCAGGCCTCGATCGTCGAGGCGAGCCACCCCTGCTCGTGCGGGGGCGCGGCGGGGGACACGGTGGTCCTTCCCGGGACGGGCGGGACGGGTGGCGGGCCGGACGGCCCGCACGCCCCCATGGTGCTCCTCCCGGGTGCGCGCGGCTACGGGCGTTCGTCCCGGGCGTCAGGGAAGCGTCCGGATCGGCGGCGGGGCGTCAGGGAGCCGTCCGGACGGCCGGGGGCCGCGGGCGGCCGGGCGCACGATCGTCCCGGCCGTCGACCGGCGGCCGCCCGTCCCACCCGAAGGACTCCCATGGCCGACCTCCTCGTCCTCGCCGCGACCGCGGCCCTGTTCGCAGCGCTGGCGCTCTGCGTCCGGGGGGTGGAGCGGCTGTGAGCGCGGCCGACGTCGTCGCCCTCGTCCTGGCCGTCCTGCTCGCCGGCTACCTCCTGGTCACGCTCGTGCGTCCGGAGCGGTTCTCGTGAGCGGCTCCCAGTCCGGCGAGACGACCGCCGCGCTGCTGCAGATCGGCCTGCTCGTGCTCGCCCTCGCCCTCGTCCACGTCCCGCTCGGCGACGCCATGGCGCGGGTCTTCGCCTCGGAGCGCCACCTGCGTGTCGAGCGCGGGCTCTACCGCCTCGCCCGCGTGGACCCGCAGTCCGAGCAGCGGTGGAGCGTCTACGCCCTCTCGGTCCTCGCCTTCTCGGCCGCCGGCGTGGTGCTGCTCTACGGCCTCCTGCGCGGGCAGGCGGCGCTCCCGTTGTCCCTCGACCGCCCGGGGGTGCCCGCGGCCGGTGCCTGGAACACCGCCGTCTCGTTCGTCACGAACACCAACTGGCAGTGGTACGCCGGCGAGTCGACCCTCGGCCACCTCGTCCAGATGGCCGGCCTCACGGTGCAGAACTTCCTGTCCGCCGCCGTCGGCCTGGCCGTCGCGGTCGCGGTCGTGCGCGGCTTCGCCCGCAGCCGCACCGACCGGCTCGGCAACTTCTGGGTCGACGTCACCCGCGGCTGCGTCCGCGTGCTCCTGCCGCTCGCGGCGGTCGGCGCCGTCGTGCTCCTGCTCGGCGGCGTCGTCCAGACCTTCTCCGGCGAGCAGGTCGTCCGGACCGTCACCGGCGGCAGCCAGACGCTCCTGACCGGCCCCGTCGCCTCGCAGGAGGCGATCAAGGAGCTCGGCACGAACGGCGGCGGCTTCTACAACGCCAACAGCGGGCACCCGTTCGAGAACCCGCAGCCCTGGACCAACCTGGTGCAGGTCTTCCTCCTCCTGCTCGTGCCGTCGGCGCTGCCCCGCACCTTCGGCCGGCTGGTCGGCGACACCCGGCAGGGCTGGACGATCCTCGCCACGGTGACGACGCTGTGGGCGGGTGCCCTGGCCGTCCTCACCTGGGCCGAGGTCCGGGGTCTCGGGACGGTCCCGGCAGCCGCCGGTGCGGCGATGGAGGGCAAGGAGGTCCGGTTCGGTCCGGCTGCGTCGGCGCTGTTCGCCGCCTCGACGACGGGCACCTCGACCGGCGCGGTCAACGCCTCCCACGACTCGCTGACCGCCCTGGGCGGCGGGGTGGCGATGCTCAGCATGATGCTGGGGGAGGTGAGCCCCGGCGGTGTCGGCACCGGCCTGTACGGCCTGCTCGTGCTCGCGGTGCTCACGGTGTTCCTCGCCGGTCTCATGGTGGGGCGGACGCCGGAGTACCTCGGCAAGAAGATCGGCCGCCGCGAGGTGACCCTCGTCGCGCTCTCCGTCCTCGTCATGCCGACCCTGCTGCTCGTCGGCGCCGCGCTCACCGTCGCCGTGCCCTCGTTGCGCGACGCGTCGCTCCAGGAGAGCGGCGCGCACGGGCTGTCCGAGGTGCTCTACGCCTACGCCTCGGCCTCGAACAACAACGGCAGCGCCTTCGCCGGCTTCTCCGCCGGCACCGACTGGCAGAACGCCGCCCTCGGCGTCGCCATGCTCCTCGGCCGGTTCCTCCCGATCGTCCTCGTCCTCGCCCTGGCGGGATCGCTCGCCCGGCAGGCGACCACGCCGGCCTCGCCCGGCACCCTGCCCACCCACGGGCCGCTCTTCGTCTCGCTCCTCGTGCCCGTCGTCCTCGTCGTCGCGGGCCTGACCTTCCTGCCCGTCCTCGCCCTCGGTCCCGTCGCGGAGGCCCTGCTGTGACCGCCACCCTGCCCACCGGCACCCGCCCCGAGCCCGTCCGGGAGCCCGGCAGGGCGCCCGAGGAGCGGCGTCCGTCGTTGCTCGGCCTGCTCCCCGCCGCACTTCCCCAGGCGCTGCGCAAGCTCGACCCGCGCCACCAGGTGCGCAGTCCCGTCATGTTCGTCGTCTACGTCGGGTCGATCCTGGTCACGCTCCTCGCGCTGACCGACCCGAGTGCCTTCGCCTGGGCCGTCGCGCTCTGGCTGTGGGCGACCGTCCTGTTCGCCGGCCTCGCCGAGTCCGTCGCCGAGGGCCGGGGGCGCGCCCAGGCGGCGAGCCTGCGCTCGGCGCGCCGCGACGTCACCGCGCGCCGGCTGCTCGGCGGGCGGTCCGACGGCGCGACCGAGTCGGTCCCCGGGACGGCGCTCGCCGTCGGCGACCTCGTCGTCGTCGAGGCCGGAGAGACGATCCCGGGCGACGGCGACGTCGTCGAGGGCGTCGCGTCGGTCGACGAGTCGGCGGTGACCGGCGAGTCGGCGCCGGTCATCCGGGAGTCCGGCGGTGACCGCAGCGCGGTGACCGGCGGGACGACGGTGCTCTCCGACCGGGTCGTCGTGCGGATCAGCGCGCGGCCCGGGGAGAGCTTCCTCGACCGGATGATCGCGCTCGTCGAGGGATCGGCTCGGCAGCGGACCCCGAACGAGATCGCTCTGTCGCTGCTGCTGTCGGCGCTCACGCTCGTGTTCCTCCTCGCCGTCGTCACCCTCGAGCCGTTCGCGGCGTACTCCGGTGCGCCGCAGTCGGTCACGGTGCTCGTCGCACTTCTCGTCTGCCTCATCCCGACGACGATCGGTGCCCTGCTCTCGGCGATCGGCATCGCCGGCATGGACCGGCTGGTCCAGCGCAACGTCCTCGCGATGAGCGGGCGCGCCGTCGAGGCCGCGGGGGACGTCGACGTGCTCCTGCTCGACAAGACCGGCACGATCACGATCGGCAACCGGATGGCCCGCGGCCTGCACGCCGCGCCCGGCGTCGACGACGGTGCCCTGGCGGACGCCGCTGCGCTGTCCTCCCTCGCCGACGAGACGCCGGAGGGCCGCTCCGTCGTCGTCCTCGTCGCGGAGCGCACCGGGCGCACCGACGGTCCGCCGGCCGACGCGGTCTTCGTCCCCTTCACCGCGCAGACCCGGATGAGCGGCGTCGACCTGCCCGGGCGCGAAGTGCGCAAGGGCGCGGCCGCTGCCGTCCTCGCATGGGTCGAGTCGCTGGGCGGGCACGCGCCGCAACAGGTCCGTGCGGACGTCGACCGGGTCAGCGGTGACGGCGGCACGCCGCTCGTCGTCGCCGAGCACGTCAGCGGGTCCCCGGCGCGGGTGCTCGGTGTCATCCGGCTCGAGGACGTCGTGAAGCCCGGGATGCGCGAGCGCTTCGCGGAGCTGCGACGGATGGGGATCCGCACCGTGATGGTGACCGGCGACAACCCGCGCACCGCCGCGGCCATCGCCGCCGAGGCCGGCGTCGACGACGTCCTGGCCGAGGCGACGCCGGAGGACAAGCTCGCCCTCATCCGCTCCGAGCAGGCGGGCGGCCGCCTCGTCGCGATGACCGGCGACGGCACGAACGACGCGCCCGCGCTGGCCCAGGCCGACGTCGGCGTCGCGATGAACACGGGCACGTCGGCGGCGAAGGAGGCGGGCAACATGGTCGACCTCGACTCCGACCCGACCAAGCTCATCGAGATCGTCGCCATCGGCAAGCAGCTGCTCATCACCCGCGGTGCCCTGACGACCTTCTCGATCGCCAACGACGTCGCCAAGTACTTCGCGATCCTGCCGGCGATGTTCGTCGGCGCCTACCCCCAGCTCGACCGGCTCAACGTCATGGCCCTGTCGAGCCCGCAGTCGGCGATCCTCTCCGCGGTGGTCTTCAACGCCGTCGTCATCGTCGCGCTCATCCCGCTCGCGCTGCGCGGCGTCCGGTACACCCCGGTGGGCGCCGCCGCGCTGCTGCGTCGCAACCTGCTCGTCTACGGGGTCGGCGGGCTCGTCACGCCCTTCGTCGGCATCAAGCTCGTCGACCTCGTCGTCTCCCTCCTGCCCGGATTCTGAGGACCACCATGACCACCCTGACCACGCCCCCGACCGCGTCCCCGGAGGACGGCGCCACGCCGGCCCCCGGCCGGGCGCTGCGCACCCTCGCCCAGCAGGCCCGGCCGGCGGTCGTCCTGCTCCTTGCGGCCACCCTCGGGCTCGGGCTCGTCTACCCGGCCGCGATCTGGGCGGTCGGCCGGCTCGTCCCCGGACGGGCCGACGGCTCCCTCGTCCGGGTCGACGGCACCGTCGTCGGGTCGGCGCTCGTCGGCCAGGTCGTCGAGGGGCCGGGCTTCTTCTTCCCGCGGCCCTCGGCGGCCGGCGAGGGCTACGACGCGCTCGCCTCGGCCGGCTCCAACCTCGGTCCGGAGAGCGCCGACCTGCTCGCCGCCGTCGAGCAGCGCCGGGCCGAGGTCGCCGCGCGCGAGGGGGTCGACCCCGCGCTCGTCCCGCCGGACGCGGTGACGGCGTCCGCGTCCGGGCTCGACCCGCACATCTCCCCGCAGTACGCCGCGATCCAGGTGCCCCGGGTCGCGCGCGAGCGCGGCCTGCCCGAGGCCGTCGTCCGCCGGCTCGTCGCGGAGCACACGCAGGGCCGCCAGCTCGGCGTCCTCGGCGAGGAGCGGGTCAACGTCGTGACCCTCGACGCGGCTCTGCGAGCATTGCGGCCGTGACCTCGCCCGAGCCCGCGGCCGCCCCGGCGGCCCGCCGCCGCGGCGTGCTGCGGGTCTACCTGGGCGCCGCCCCGGGGGTCGGCAAGACGTACGCAGCGCTGTCGGAGGTGCACCGGCGGCGCGAGCGGGGGACCGACGTCGTCGTCGCCCTCGTCGAGTCGCACGGCCGCGTGGCCACCGACGCCATGGCCGCGGGCCTGGAGACGGTGCCGCGACGCCGGGTCGCCTACCGGGGCAAGGAGCTGGAGGAGCTCGACGTCGACGCGGTGCTCGCCCGGCGGCCCGAGGTGGCGTTCGTCGACGAGCTCGCCCACACGAACGTCCCGGGCAGCCGGAACGCCAAGCGCTGGATGGACGGCGAGGAGCTCCTCGCCGCCGGCGTCGACGTCGTGACGACGGTGAACATCCAGCACCTCGAGAGCCTCAACGACGTCGTCGAGCAGATCACCGGCGTCCGTCAGCGCGAGACGGTGCCGGACGCGGTCGTGCGCGGCGCCGACCAGATCGAGCTCGTCGACATGAGCCCGCAGGCGTTGCGGCGCAGGCTCGCCCACGGCAACGTCTACCGGCCGGAGCGGATCGACGCCGCGCTGACGTCCTACTTCCGGGTCGGCAACCTCACCGCGCTGCGCGAGCTCGCGCTCCTGTGGACCGCCGACCGGGTCGACGCCGCGCTCGGCCGCTACCGGGCCGAGCAGGGCATCACGCAGCCGTGGGCCGCCCGCGAGCGCGTCGTCGTCGCGCTCACCGGCGGGCCGGAGGGGGAGACGCTGCTGCGGCGCGGGGCCCGGATCACCGAGCGGGCCCCCGGCGGCGAGCTGCTCGCCGTCCACGTCCTGCGCTCCGACGGCCTCGTCGGCTCCCGGCCGGACGCCCTGGCCCGGCAGAGGGCGCTCGTCGAGGAGCTCGGCGGGACGTTCCACACCGTGCACGGCGACGACGTCGCCGCGGCGCTGCTCGACTTCGCCCGGGGCGTCAACGCGACGCAGGTCGTCCTCGGGGCGAGCCGCCGCGGCCGGCTCTCCGCGCTGCTCGACCCGGGCGCCGCCCCGACGGTGGTCCGCGAGTCGGGCGACATCGACGTCCACATCGTCACCCACCCCGCAGCGGGACGGCGGCCCCGGCGCCGGGTGCAGCGGCCCGGGCTCGGGCGCCGACGGGTCGTCGCGGGGTGGCTGCTCACCGGCCTCGGCCTGCCGCTGCTCACCCTCGCGCTGCACCTCACCCGCGACCTCCACAGCCTCGCGACGGTGCTCGTGCTCGACCTGCTGCTCACCGTCGTCGTCGCCCTCGTCGGCGGGCTGTGGCCGGCGGTGGTCACGGCCCTGGCGGCCGGCCTGCTCGCGAACTACCTCTTCACCCCGCCGCTGTACACGTGGACGATCGCCCGGTTCGAGAACCTCCTGTCGATCGTCGTCCTCGTCGCCGTCGCGCTGTGCGTGTCCTGGGTCGTCGACCTCGCCGCCCGGCGCACTCGGCAGGCCGCCCGGGCGCGGCAGGAGGCGGACACCCTGACGGTGCTCGCCGGGTCCGTCATCCGGGGCCGGGACGCCGTCCCCGCCCTGCTCGAGCAGCTCCTCGAGACGTTCGCGCTGCGCGGAGTCGCGCTGCTCGAGCGCGCCGACGACGGCTGGCGGGCCGTCGCGACCGCCGGTGCGGACGTGCCGCCCGACCCGGCCCGGGCGACGACGACGGTCCCGGTGCGCGAGGGCCTCGCCCTGGCCGCCGACGGCCCGCGACCCTCGCCGTCGCAGCTGCGGGTCCTGTCCGCCGTCGCCCTCCAGGCGGACGCGATGCTCGAGCGGGACCGGCTGCGGTCCGCCGCCCGGCAGGCCCGCGCCGAGCACGAGCGCGCCGCCGTCCGGGCGGCGCTGCTCGCCGCGGTCTCGCACGACCTGCGCACGCCGCTCGCGGCGATCAAGGCCGGCGTCAGCAGCCTGCGCAGCCCGGACATCGAGCTCGCGCCGCAGGACGAGGCCGAGCTGCTCGGCTGGGTCGAGGACGGGGCGGACCGGCTGCAGTCGCTCATCGACAACCTGCTCGACCTGTCGCGCCTCGACGCCGGCGCCGTCGTCCCGCACCGGCGCGAGGTGGCCCTCGAGGACGTCGTCGCCCGGGCGCTCGTCGCCGTCCCCGCCGACCGGGTGCGCGTCGACGTCCCCGAGACGCTCCCCACGCTCCTCACCGACGCGGGACTGCTCGAACGGGTGCTCGCCAACTGCGTCGAGAACGCGGTGCGGCACGCACCGGCCGGGTCCCCGGTGCTCGTCCAGGGGACGGCGACGGAGGCCGACGTCGTCGTCCGGGTCGTCGACCGTGGGCCCGGCGTCGCCCCTGCGGACCGGGACCGGATCTTCCGGGCCTTCCAGCGGCTCGGCGACGCGCCGCAGGGGCACGGCGTCGGGCTCGGGCTCGCGGTCGCCCGGGGCCTGGCGGAGGCCGTCGGCGGGCGGCTCGAGGCCGAGGACACCCCGGGCGGCGGCCTGACGATGGTGCTCACGCTGCGCCGCGCGGAGGCGGTCGCGTGACGACGGTGCTCGTCGTCGAGGACGAGGTCGGCCTCGCCCGCGCGCTCGCGATCACGCTGCGCGCCAAGGGCTACGACGTCCACCTCGCCGCCACCGCGGCGGCCGCGCTCGAGGCGGCCGCGAGCCGCCCGCCCGACCTCGTCGTCCTCGACCTCGGCCTGCCGGACCTCGACGGCCTGGACGTGCTGCGCGGGCTCCGCGCGTGGACGGACGTCCCGGTCGTCGTCCTGTCGGCCCGGCAGACGAGCGACGACAAGGTCGAGGCGCTCGACGCCGGGGCGGACGACTACGTGACCAAGCCGTTCGGGATGGACGAGCTGCTCGCCCGGCTGCGGGCCGCGACCCGCCGGGCCCCGACGCAGGCCCCTCCCGCCGTCGTCGAGACGGCCGCGTTCTCCGTCGACCTCGCCCGGCGGGTCGTCACCCGGCACGGCGAGCGGGTCCGCCTCACCCCGACCGAGTGGCAGCTCCTCGAGCTGCTCGCCCGCGACGTCGGCCGGGTCGTCGGACGGCGCGAGCTCCTGCGGGCCCTGCGCGGGCCGCACCTGGACCGGGAGACCCACTACCTGCGGGTCTACCTCAACCAGCTGCGGCGCAAGCTCGAGGACGACCCCGCGGCGCCGCGGCACCTGCTCACCGAGCCGGGCGTCGGGTACCGGCTCGAGCCGTAGCCCGTCCGGCCGGTACCGGCTGGGGCATATGGGACGGGGGCTCAAGGTCCGGCCGGGGTCGAACGATCACCTCTGCGGGGGACCTACGAACCGGCGAGAGAGGGACCGATCCTCATGTCACACCTGCGCGACCTCGGCATCCGCGCGAAGCTCACGGCCGTCGTCGGCGTCGTCCTGCTCCTGCTCACGCTCGTCGCGGTCGCGGCGATCGTCTCGCTCGGTCATGTCAACGCCGCGTCGACCCGGATCGCCGAGGAGTGGCTCCCCGGCGTCTCGGCGTCCCACGCCATGAACACCGAGACCTCCGACGTGCGGGTGGCGCAGTACGCGCGCGTCGGCGCGAGGACGCCCGAGCAGGTGGCTGCCGCGGAGAACGACCGGACGACCCAGCTCGCGAAGGTCCGGGAGTCCATGGCGGCCTACGAGAAGACGATCACCCTGGCCGAGGACCGCGCCCTGTTCACCGACTTCACGGAGCACTGGCAGGCGTACGTGGCCCTGGACGATCGGCTCCAGACGCTGGTGCGCTCCGGTGACGCGGTCGGCGCCCTCGCCCTCGTCGACGGGGACATGAAGGCGGTCTTCGACACGGCGTCGGCCGACCTGCTGAAGATCGTCGACTTCAACACCCGGGGTGCCGACGCCGCGTCCGCCGCTGCCGACGCCCAGTACGCGTCGGCCCGGAGGTGGATCCTCCTCGCGTCGGGCGCCGCCTTCGTCGTCGGCCTCGCCCTCGCCTGGGTGGTCGGCCGGGCCGTCGCCCGGCCCGTCCGGTAGACCGTCGAGGTCGTCGAGGCGATGGCGACCGGCCGGCTCGACCGCCGGGTCGCCGTGACCGCGCACGACGAGATCGGCCGGATGGGCACCGCGCTCAACGCCTCCCTCGACGCGATGGCCGGGACGATGCGCTCGATCGACGACGCTGTCGAGACGCTCGGCTCGGCCGCTGCCGAGCTGTCGGCGACCTCGGCCCAGCTCAACGCCGCCTCCGAGGAGGCCTCGCAGCAGGCCGCCGCGGTCTCCGCGACGGCCGAGCAGGTGTCGAGCAGCGTGCACACCGTCGCGGCCGGCGCCGAGGAGATGTCCGCCTCGATCACCGAGATCGCCCGCTCGACGTCGCACGCCACCGAGGTGGCCCGCCAGGCGGTCGAGCTCACGGGCCAGACGACGACGACCGTGGGCCAGCTCGGCCAGTCCTCCGCCGAGATCGGCGACGTCGTCAAGGTCATCACGGGGATCGCCGAGCAGACGAACCTCCTGGCGCTCAACGCGACGATCGAGGCCGCCCGCGCCGGGGAGGCCGGCAAGGGCTTCGCCGTCGTCGCGAGCGAGGTCAAGGACCTCGCGCAGGAAACCGCCCGGGCCACCGGCGAGATCGCCGGCCGCGTCGACGCCATCCAGGCCGACACCGGCTCCTCCGTCGAGGCCATCGGCTCGATCGCGACGATCATCGACCAGATCAACGACGTCCAGTCGACGATCGCCGCGGCGATCGAGGAGCAGTCCGCGACGACGGCGGAGATGGGCCGCAGCGTCGGCGAGGCCGCTGCCGGGGCGTCGGCGCTCGCCGACGCCGTCGGGGCCGTCGCGGCGTCCGCCGGTCAGGCGTCCGAGGGCGCGGCGCAGACCGCCCGGGCCGCCGACGACCTGTCGCGGCTCGCGCAGGACCTCAAGGGCCTCGTCGACCGGTTCCGCGTCTGACGAGCGTCCGGGGAGTGTCCGGGGAGCGTCCGGGGAGCGTCCGGGGACGTCCTGGCGCACCGTCCCCGGCGGGATGCTGGCCACGTGAGCGCACCGTCCGGCAGGCCCGTCCCCGACCACGTCCGTACCGCCCTCCTCGGCGCGGCGGTCTTCCTCCCCGGCCTCGTGGCCGTCCTCCTCGTCCCGCTGCGCGACACCGTCGACCCGGCGAACGCCGCGCTCGTCATGGTGGTCGCGGTCGTGGCCGTCGCCTGCGGCGGGGACCGCCTCGCCGGCATCCTCGCTGCGCTGTCGGCGGCCGCCTGGTTCGACCTCGTGCTCACGCGGCCCTACCGCTCGTTGGCGATCGACGCGCGCGACGACGTCGTCAGCGCCCTCGTCCTGCTCGTCGTGGGCGTCGTCGTGGCCGAGGTGGCCGGGTGGGGCCGCAGGCGGCGTGACGAGGCCGTCCGCGCCACTCGCCGGCTCGCCGGCGTCGAGGCCGCGCTCGACGCCATGGACCCGGCCGCGCCGGCGCCGACGCGGCTCGGCACCGCGGCGCCGCACCTGTCGGAGCTGCTCGGGGTGCGGTCGGTCGAGGTCGTGCAGGTGCCCCCGACGGACGGTGCGGCCTGGCTCGGGCCCGACGGGCGGGTCGAGGTGGACGGTGCGGTCTGCGACGTCGACCGCTTCGGCCTGCCGCGGACCCGCCCCGTCGTCGTCGCCGGTCCCGGCGGGCGCGCGCTCGTCATGCAGGCGGGTATCGGTGCCCACCCGTCCGACGCGCAGCGGCTCGCCGCGGTCGCCCTCGCGGGATGGGTGCTCACCAGCCCTCGGTCAGCACCCTCTCCAGCTGGTCGATGACGAAGTCCGCCGCCTCGAGGGTCAGGCACATCGGCGGCTTGATCTTCAGGACGTTCGCCCGCTCGCCGGTGGGCTGGACGACGACGCCGAGGTCGCGCAGCCGGTCGCAGACGGCGTAGCACTGCGCCGTCGCCGGCTCGAGCGTCCGACGGTCGGTGACGAGCTCGACGCCGAGGTAGAGCCCGAGCCCGTGCACCGCGCCGACGACGGGGAAGCGGTCCGCGAGCGCGCGCAGCCGCTCGACGAGGTGGTCGCCGACCCGGGCGGCGTTGGCCTGCAGGCCTTCCCGCTCGATGATGTCGAGCACCGTGAGCCCGGCGACGCACGAGAC
This sequence comes from Kineosporiaceae bacterium, assembly GCA_052038585.1. Taxonomy (GTDB): domain Bacteria; phylum Actinomycetota; class Actinomycetes; order Actinomycetales; family Kineosporiaceae; genus JBQGCR01. The sequence continues at coordinate 8,217 of JBQGCR010000141.1, read as the reverse complement.
GGGGCTGCCGCCGGCCGAGGAGAAGAACGAGCCCTGCGCGGCGAAGGCCTCGGCGACCTCGCGCCGGGTGATGACGGCGCCGAGCGGCTGGCCGTTGCCCATCGCCTTGGCGATCGTGATGACGTCCGGCGTCACGCCGTGCATCTCGAACGCCCACCAGTGGTGCCCGGTGCGGCCGTAGCCGACCTGGACCTCGTCGGCGATCGCGAGGCCGCCGGCGGCCCGGACCGTCTCGTAGACGGCGGGCAGGTAGCCCTCGGGCAGCACGACGCCGCCGGCGTTGCCGAAGAGCGGCTCGCAGAGGAAGGCCGCCGGGGGCCGGCCCTCGGCGACCATCGCCTCGACCGTCTCGCGCACCGTCTCGGCGTAGCGCGGGCCGGCGTCGTCCCCGCGGAACGTGCCGCGGTAGGAGTTCGGCGCCGGGACGAGGTGCACCCAGTCCGGCCGCGAGCCGAGCGCGGTGGGGTTGTCGTAGAGCGACGTCGTCACCGCGTCCGAGGCCATCGTCACGCCGTGGTAGGCCTCCTGGACGGCGACGACGTCGTCGCGGCCGGTCACGGCCCGGACGATCCGCAGCGCGAGGTCGACCGCCTCCGAGCCGGAGTTCACGAGGAACACCGTGTCGAGGCCGTCGGGGGCGAGGGCGGCGAGGCGCTCGGACAGCTCGGCGACGGCCGCGTAGTGGAAGCGCGAGTTCGTGTTGAGCAGGCGCATCTGCCGCTCGACCGCGTCGGCGAGCTCGGGGTGGCCGTGGCCGACCGCCGCGACGTTGTTGACCATGTCGACGTACGCGCGGCCGTCGGTGTCGAGCAGCAGGTGCTTCCAGCCGCGCTCGACCTGCATCGGGGCGGCGTAGTAGTGCTCCTGCACCCGGGCGAAGGCCGCCTCCCGGCGGGCGAGCAGGGCGGCGGGGTCGCCGCCCCGCGCGGTGAGGTCGCCGGGGAGCATCGGGGAGGGGTCCGGGCAGAGCGCCGTCCACGCCCCGCGGGTCGAGGCCGTCGCGAACGCGGGGGCGGCCAGGCCCGGCTCGAGGCAGACCTGGACGTGCACCCGCGCCGCCGTCGTCCCGAGCGGGTCACCCTGCGCCACAGCCGTTCCCGCCTCGGGGGCGCCGGTCACCCCGGTCACGGTGAGCCGGCCGGCGGGACCGTCGACGACGACGGCGTCGCCGTCGGCGGACGCCACGGTGACGTCCCACGGGGCGGTGACCCGGGTCCCCTCGGGCACGGCGAGGTCCACGCCGAGGGCGACGGTCGCCGGCTCCTCGGCCGACAGCGGGACCGTGCGGGTCAGCCGGGCCTCGCCCCACCGGGTGCCGGCGCAGCCGGCGAGCGCGGCGGCCGACGCGAGGAGGTGGTCCTCGGCGCCGGCGTCGAGGAAGTGGCCGGCGTGCAGGGAGTCGCTCGTCGTCGACAGGTCGAGCGCGGCGACGAAGCCGACGTCGGGCAGGAGCGGCCCGGCCGCGGCGAGCGCGGCCCGTGCCGCGTCGTGCCGGGGCGCGGGCGCGAGGCCGAGGGCGTCGCGGACGGCGGCCTCGGCGAGGTCGAACGGCACGGCCGAGGCGACCTCGAAGATCGACCACTCCGACTCCAGCGGTCCGGTCGCCGACGGGTTGTCCGGGTCGAGGGCCGCCTGGTGCTCGCCGCTGACGACGAGGGTCGCCCCGCGCAGGACGACGAGCGGCCAGAGCGCGGCGACGTCGGCGTCGTCGAGCGGCGCGACCGCGTGGAAGGCACGGACGGCGTCGAGCACCGCGAGCGGCGCCTCCGGACGGTGCCGCAGCACCGACGCGCACGCCACCGCGAGCTCGGCGACGAGCCAGGACCGTGCGAGGTCGCCGAAGTCGATGACGCCGGCCGGGCGGACGCGGCCGGCGTCGTCACGCTCGCCGACGACGTTGTCGTCCGTGACGTCGCCGTGCACCGGCTGGACCCGCAGCGCGTCCCGCACCGACGCGAGCCGCTCGAGGGCGGCCGCCGTGCCCGCCTCGACGGCCTCGCGCCGCCCCGCGCGGACGGACCCGACGAGCGAGGCGACGACGTCACCGGCCCGCCGCAGGTCCCACTGGAGCTCGCGGTCCAGGCCCGGGTGGTCGAAGTCCGCGAGCGCCGCGGCGGTGCGCCCGGCGAGCCGGCCGAGGTCGGCGACGACCACGGGCGCGAGGTAGCGGGCCTCGGCGAGCGGCTCGCCCTCGACGTAGGTGAGGAGCCGGACGAGGAGGGGCTCGCCGTCGACGTCGGCCTCGACGAGCGTCCCCCCGGCGAGCGCCGGGCAGGGGTGGGGCGCGGCGAAGCCGGCGTGCGCGACGTGCTCCAGGGCGGCGTCCTGGGCCTCGAGCGCCGCCCGTCCCCAGGCCTTGTTCGCGACCTTGAGCACGCGCGGTCCGGCGGGGGAGGCGACGAGGAAGTTGCGGTCCTGGTGGCTGCCGAGCTCGCGGACCGGGCCCTCGACGCCGAACAGCGTGCGGGCGAGGTGGGCAGCGCGGTCGGCGTCGACCGCGGGGCGGCCGGCGACGTCGGCGGCGTCCATCGGGGGTCCTCCAGGAGGCAGCGCAGGGCAGACGGGTCAGGCCGCACGATAACGGCCCGGTCGGGGTACCGGCGGGGGGATGCCCGGGTGACGGCGAGGGCTTCGTCGCGCCTGCGGGGTCCTCGGCGGCTAGCCTGGGGCTCCCGAGCGATCTTCCGGCGCTCGCCGTCCCAGAGGAGTTCCGTGTCCGGCACGGTCGGTGAGCCGCCGTCGGCGTCGTCCGCGGCCCGGGCGCTCGTCGACGACGCCGCGCGGACGGCGGCGGCACGGCGGCTGTGGCGCGGCACGCGCGCCGACGAGGCCTCGGCCTCGGTCCTCAACCGGATCGCCGCGGTGGCCGCGCACTCGACGGGCGTCCCGTCGGCGCAGGTCTCGCTGCTCACCGACGTCCAAGAGGTCCCCGCCGGGGCGGGTGCGGGGGAGGGCGTCGTCGGGGTCCCGTCCGAGGTCGAGCAGTCCCTGTGCACCGTGACCGCGGTGCAGGGCTCCCCGCTCGTCGTCACGGACGCCACGGCGGACTCGCGGGTCGCCCACCTCCCGCCGGTGACGAGCGGCGCCGTCGGCTCCTACCTCGGGGTGCCGCTGTTCACCTCCGTCGGGCACCACCCGGTGGGGGCGCTGTGCGTCTACGACAGCGAGCCGCGCGAGTGGTCGGCGACGGACCTGACGATGCTCCAGGACCTCGCCGAGAACGTCCTCGTCGAGCTCGAGCGCGGTGCCGACGCGGAGCAGGAGGAGATCGACCGGCTCATCTGGGCGATGGCGGTCGACGCCGCCGGGGTCGGCGTCTTCGACTGGGACCTCGTCTCCGGCACGCTGTCCTGGGACGACCGGCTCCTGGAGCTCTTCGGCGTCGCCCGCGAGGAGTGGGGCGGGACGATCGAGGACTTCAACCGCGCCGTCCACCCCGACGACCTGCCCCGCGTCGCCAAGGCGCTGTCCGCCGCCGTCGACACGTGCGGGGAGTTCGAGGCGGAGTACCGGATCCTCACCCCGACGGGCGAGGTGCGGTGGGTCGGCGCGCACGGCAGGGCGTTCGGCGACGAGAGCGGCAGCGCCGTCCGGCTCGTCGGCGCCGCCTACGACACGACCGTGCACCGGGAGGCGGACGCGCGGGTCGCCGAGGTGCTCGAGTCGATGCCGACGGCGTTCTACTCCCTCGACACGCGGTGGCGCTTCGCCTACGTCAACGCCGAGGCCGAGCGGCTCCTCGGGCGGGCCCGGGCCGAGCTGCTCGGCGGCGTCGTCTGGGACCTCTTCCCGGGCACCGTCGGCAGCGACTTCCAGCAGCGGTACGAGGACGCGGTGGCGACCGGTCGGCCGGTCATGTTCGAGGCGTACTACCCGGCACCGCTCAACGGGTGGTACGAGGTCCGGGCGTGGCCGTCGCCGACCGGCCTGTCGGTGTACTTCAACGAGATCACGGCCCGCAAGCTCGCCCAGGAGCGGGCGGACGCCGCCGCGGCACGGGCCGCGCTGCTCGCCGACGCCGCGCTCCTGCTCAACACGGCGGAGGACGTCGAGGACGCCGTGGAGGGGCTCGCCGACCTCCTCGTCCCGGTGCTCGCCGACTGGGCGTCGGTGCGGCTGCTCGGGCCGGACTGCCCGCGCGGCTCCCTCGTCGACCGGGTCGTCGAGCGGCGGACGTCGATGCCGCTCGCCGTCCGCGAGGGCGACGACCTGGCGGCCGTGCTCGGCACCCCTGCCGACGAGACCCCGCGGGACCTCGCCTGGCTCAAGGGGCTGCCGATCTCGGGGCGCTCCGGCATCACCGGGGTCCTGCTGCTCGGCCGCACCGCCGGTCGGCCGCCGATCGCCGGCGCCGACCGGTCCGCCGCGGCCGACCTCGCGACCCGCGCGGGCCTCGCCCTGGACAACGCGCGGCTGCGCCGCGAGCAGCAGCGGATCGCCGAGGAGCTCCAGCGCTCGCTGCTCACCGACCCGCCGCAGCCGGACCACGTCGAGATCGTCGTCGGCTACGAGCCGGCCTCGCACGTCGCCCAGGTCGGCGGCGACTGGTACGACGCCTTCCTCCAGCCGTCGGGCGCCACGGTGCTCGTCATCGGGGACGTCGTCGGGCACGACGTCGCGGCCGCGGCGGCCATGGGGCAGGTGCGCGGGCTGCTGCGGGGGATCGCCGCGCACACCGGGGACGGGCCGGCGGAGGTGCTCGAGGGCGTCGACGCGGTGCTGCGGACGCTGCAGATCGAGACGACGGCGACGGCCGTCGTCGCCCGCCTCGAGCAGGACCCGCAGGAGGTCGCCGAGGGCGTGACGAGACTGCGGTGGTCGAACGCGGGGCACCCGCCGCCGCTCGTGCTCGGGGCCGACGGCGTCGTCCAGGTCCTCGGCGGCGACGACGCGGACCTCCTCCTCGGGGTCTGGCCGGGGTCCGCGCGGCGGGAGTCCTGCGTCGTCGTCGAGCGGGACGCGATCGTCCTGCTCTACACCGACGGGCTCGTCGAGCGCCGCGGCGAGGCGCTCACCGAGGGCATCGAGCGGCTGAAGGCCGTTCTCGCGGAGTGCAGTCCGCTCGTGCGGGACGAGCGCCGGCCGCTCGACGACTTCTGCGACGCCGTGCTGGCGCGGATGCTGCCGGAGCGCCGCGACGACGACGTCGCCGTCGTCGCCGTCCACCTGCACGACCAGTCCGTGCCCCGGCCGGCGTCGGCCGGGCCCAACGACGTCCCTCCGGACGTGCCGCCGGACCCGGCCTCCTGACGTCGGGTCGGCCGGTCAGCTCGGGACGTAGTCGAACGTGTCCGGGTTCGGGCCGGTGCGGCCCTCCTCGCCCTTGTCGAGCGCGGTGAGCATACCCATCTGGCCCGGGTCGAGCTCGAAGTCGAAGATCGCGAAGTTCTCGCGGATCCGCTCCGGCGTCGACGACTTGGGGAAGATGACGTCGCCGCGCTGGACGTGCCAGCGCAGCACGACCTGCGCCGGGGTGCGGCCGACGGCGTCGGCGATCTGCGTGACGACCGGGTCGCCGAGCACCCCGCCCTGCGCGATCGGAGACCACGCCTCGGTGACGATGCCGTGCTCGCTGCCGTACGCCCGGGTCTCGTCGTTCGTCAGGTACGGGTGCACCTCGATCTGGTTGACCGCCGGCGTCACCTCGCTCTCGGCGGCGAGCCGGCGCAGATGCTGCGGGGTGAAGTTCGAGACGCCGATCGAGCGGGCCTGGCCCGCGCGCAGGAACTCCGTCATCGCGTGCCACGTGTCGACGAAGTTGCTCACGGTCGGCAGCGGCCAGTGGATGAGGAAGAGGTCGACGTAGTCGAGCCCGAGGGCGTCGAGCGTGCCCTGCATGGCGGTGCGCGCCGCCTCGGGGGCGTGGAAGCCGTTGTTGAGCTTGGAGGTGATCCAGACCTCGTCGCGGGCCAGGCCGCTGGAGCGGAAGGCCTCGCCGACGCCGGCCTCGTTGCCGTACATCTCCGCGGTGTCGATGTGCCGGTATCCGGCCTCGAACGCCATGGTCACGGTCTTCGCGGTCTCGGCCGGGTCGACCTGGAAGACGCCGAAGCCGAGCTGCGGGATCTGGCGGCCGTCGTTGAGGCGGATCAGGGGGACGTCGCTCACGACGTGGGTCCTTTCGGTGGGTTGACGGACGCGCTCCCTGTACCCGGAACGCTGCCCGCTCACACGGACGGACGGGCCAGCCAGGCCTGGTAGCCGCCGGCGAGGTCGGTGGCGTTGCGCAGGCCGAGCCGGCGCAGGGTGTGCGCCGCGAGGCTGGAGCTGTAGCCCTCGTCGCACACGACGACGACGCTGCGCCCGGGGTCGCTCGCGTCCGGGAGGCGGTGCGGGCTCGTGGGGTCCAGGCGCCACTCGAGGACGTTGCGGTCGACGACCACGGCGCCGGGCAGGGCGCCGTCGCGCTCTCGCTGCTCGACGGGGCGCGTGTCGACGACCAGCGCCCCGGCCGCCTGGACGGCCGCGAGCTCGTCCGGCGTCACCCGCGCGACGCCCTCGCGGCACTCCTCGAGGAGTCGGGCGATCGAGGAGCAGTCGGGTGCCGGCACGAGCCGAGCCTACGGTTCTGGGAGACTCGGGCCCGTGGAGGCGATCCGGCTGTTCAGCGGCGCGCGGTACGCGGCGGCGCTGGAGTCGTGGCGCTGGCTGGCGCTCGACGGCAAGGCGCCCCTGTGCGTCGCGCCGTTCGGGGACGTCTTCCTCGAGGGCGGCGACGGGGTCTGGTGGCTGGACACCGTCGACGGGGTCCTCACCCGTCCCTGGGCCTCCCGGCAGGAGTTCGCGGACGCGATGGCGACGGTGGACGGGCAGGAGCAGTACCTCCTCGTCGGCCTCGGGCTCGCCGCCGAGGCAGCGGGCCTGACGCCCGGTCCCGACGAGGTCTACGGCTTCACCGTGCCGCCGCGGCTCGGCGGGGCGTTCGCGGTCGAGAACGTCCAGGTGGTCGACTTCGTCGTCGGGCTGAACCTCGCCAGCCAGGTCCTGCGCCAGGTGCACGACCTCCCGCCGGGCTGAGCGCCGTCAGGAGCGGACGACGAGCTCGTTGCCCTCGGGGTCTCGGACGTGCCAGCGGTCGGGCGCCTGCTGGACCACCCGGCCGCCGACGGCGGCCATCGTGGCGAGGCGGGCGGCCGCCACGTCCTGCGGGACCAGCAGCTCGACGTGGCTGCGGTTGCGCTGCCGGCGCCGGTCGGTCTCGGAGGCGTCGAGCGCCTGGAGCACCAGCTCCGGGTTGAGCCGCCGGGGGTCGACGATGTCGGTGACGCCCTCCCGCCCGTCCTCGGTGTAGCCCAGCGCGGCGAGCCAGAACGACCGGACGGCGGCGACGTCCGCGGCGTCGAGGAAGAGCTGGACGAAGCGCGCCGCCCCGGGGTCGGCGACGGCCCCCAGGTCGCGGGCCGCGCCCTGCAGGCGTGCCGCGAGGTCGGTGAAGCGGGCGTCCTCCTCCCAGCGGTCCTTGCCGCTGTCCAGGACGACGACACCGGGGCGCGCGTCGACGAGCAGGGGGAAGTTCGTGCCGTCCGCGAGCGCCGCGGCGGCCGTGACGAGGTCGCGCTGCTGCTCGGGGGACGTGGTGCGGTAGCAGGCGACCGCGCCGAACACGGTCCACCAGTCGGCCGTCGCCTCGCCGTCGCCGAGCCGGTCGCCCGGCACGAGGTCGACCTCGTTGCCGTCGGGGTCGGCGTGGCGGACCCCGTACGGTCCGGACGCCTCGCCGAGCGCCAGCCCGTCGACCACCGCCGCCGGCCGGGCGACGTCGAGGTGGAGGCGGTTGCGCAGCGGACGCGTCTCGGTCGCCGCCCGCACCGCCACGCCAGGGTCGCGTCGCAGCGGGTCGACCAGGGTGCCGGTGCCGTCCGGTGCGTAGCCGAGCACGCGTTGCCAGAACGCGATCACCGCCGGGGGGTCCGGGGACTCGACCACGACGGCGACCTCCTGGAGCGCCGTCGGGTCGGCGACGAGGCCGTGCCCGCGCGCGGCCGCCGACACCGCGTCGGTGGCGTCGTCCGTGGCGAGGCGGACCCGCAGGCCCGTCGGTCGCAGGTCGACGACGGCGTCCGGCGCCACGTCCGCGATGCGCCCGGCGACCTCCGCCCCGACCACGAGCGACGGCGCGTCGAACCACGCCGTCGCGACGCCACCGATGGTCCGCCAGTCCGTCCCGGTGCCAGGCATGTCGCGAGCGTAGGGCCGGATGCGGACGGATCGCGTCCT
>JBQGCR010000140.1:0-15083 GCA_052038585.1 Kineosporiaceae bacterium | reverse complement strand
CATGGATCATGTCATCGACGCGTTGATCGCTCCATGGATCAAGAAACGGAGTCCATGGATCAGGGAGCCGGTCCATGGATCACGAACCCGTGTCCACGGATCACGCCTGCCGGTTCATGGATCACGTCTGCCGGGCCATGGATCACGCCTGCCGGTCCGTGATCATGGAAGTCGTTCGAGAGGCTCCCGGGTCTCGTCCATGATCACGACGAGGCTGTCCATGATCACGCGGGGTGGACGGGGGTGGGGGTGGGGGTCTGGGTGGCCGGGGGGCGGCGGCCGAAGGCGACCTCGGCGGTCGCGGTGCCAGCCCGGATCCCGGCGGCGGCCAGCGCCTCGCGGTAGGCCTCGAGCGCCGCGTCCGTGGCTCCGGCGAGCAGCCGCCGCTCGGCGACCTCGCGCCAGAGGTTGGCGACCTGGCGGGTGAGCGGCTGGGCGCGCAGCACCTCGCCGGCGGCGTCGTAGTGCGTCGTCCCCTCGGCGGTCCGGCCCTGCGCGACGAGGCTGTCGCCGAGGGTGATGAGGGCCTCGGCGGTGTCCGTGTCCGGGTGGACCGACAGCTGGAGCAGCGCCTGCCGGGCGAGCCGCTCGGCGCCGTCGGCGTCCCCGAGGAGCAGCGCCGCGAGCGCGCGCCGGCTGCCCCACAGCGCGAGGTCGACGGGGGCGCCGAGGTCCTCGACCTGCGGCCGGGTGCGGTCGAGCACGGCGGCGGCGACGCCGGCGCGGTCGACGTCGGCCTTCATCATGAGCGCGGCGACGACGACCCGCAAGCGCGGAAGGTCGCGCGTCGTCCCGTCCTCCGAGAGCGCCGCGAGCGCCCGCTGCGCGAGGCTCAGCGCCTCGTCGACGTGGCCGCGCGTCTCCGCGACGAGCGCGGCGTTCCAGAAGACGGCCGCGGTGCCGGCGGGCTCGGCGTCGTCCCCGGCCTCGGCGAGCACGTGGTCGGCCCAGGCGAGGCAGTGGGTGAGGTCGCCGAGCTCGTAGTACGCCCACATGAGCGTCGCCGCGAGGCGCAGGTGGTCGACGGTGCCGGTCAGCCCCTGCCGGGCGACGCCGGCCAGGCCCTGCTCGCCGGACCGCACGGCCGCCCGCAGGTCGCCGCTGCGCAGGTAGTAGTTCGTCATGGCGAGCGCGACCTTGGCCAGCGGCAGGTGGGTGCGCCGCTCGAGGGCGCGCTCGAAGATGGGCAGCGTGACGGTCACGGCGCCGAGCAGGTCGCCGCTCTTGTCGAGGGCGTCGGCGAGCAGGGCGCGCACGTCGTCCTCCGTGCGCGGGTCGAGGTCGCCGGAGGCGAGCAGCGGCTCGAGCCGGTCGCGGGCCGAGGGGGCCTCGCCGTGACCGAGGGCCAGCCGCGCGTAGGCGATCTCGAGGTCGACGTGGATGCCGCGCGAGACCCCGCTGTCGTCGAAGTCGTCCACCCGGCAGCCGAGCCGGCGCGCGATGACCCCGAGGGCCTCGGCGCTCGGCTGGCGCTTGCCGGACTCGATGAGCGAGACGTAGCTCGGCGAGAGCTCGTCACCGGCGAGCTGGGTCTGGGACAGGCCTGCGGCGACGCGCCTCTCGCGGATCCGCCGGCCCACCGTCGTCATGCCGTGACCCCCGTCCTCGCCGTGCCCTCCGTGACCGTGATCGGCGTCCAGGGCTGCCGACTCGAGGCTACGCGATCCGCGGTTCGGTTTCGCGGGGGCGGAACGTCTGTCACGATCGGCTGTGACGGAACTGTCAAAGCCGTATGACTGAGGAGCCAGCATGTCCCGTACCGCCGTCCGTTCGTTCGTCGCCGTCGTGGCTGCCGCCGTCCTGACCGTGGGAGCGGGCCTGCTCGACCCGGCCGGCGCGTCGACCCTCCCCTCCCGGCCCGTGACCGGTGGTGGCTCCGGCTGCTGCAGCCCCTGGTGACCTCCTGGGCCGACCACCGGGGTGAGAAGCGGGCGGGGAGATGATGGCCCGACACCTCCCCGCCCACCTCTTTCTCGGTACCCGTCGGCACGGGGCACGGCCAGGAGTGCTGCCGGCGACCAGGTACGCGCCCACTGTAGTCACAACGTCTGTGACTGGCTAGTCACAGAGCGGGTCGATCTGCGCCGTTGCGCGGCGGCGTCTTGACGAGCAGCGAGCCGGCGGCGAGGTCGACGCGCAGCGCGCGCGCCGTCCCGAGCGGGTCGCCGTCCAGCTGAACCTGCAGCGGGTGCTCCGGGCGGATCTCGAGGCGCCGGCACCGGAAGTGCTCGACAGCGCGGTGGCCGTAGCGGCCGCGGGTCAGCACGGCCGCGGTGACGGCCGCCCAGCCGAAGACGAGCCGGGGCGAGACGACGACGACGTCGAGCCAGCCGTCGTCCACCTGCGCCGAGGGCAGCAGCCGCACGCCGCCGGTCAGCTCGCCGCAGTTGCCGACGACGATGCTGCGCAGCCGGCGGCTCAACGGCGGGCCCGTGTCGAGCACGAGCCGCACCCGCGTCTCCCGGCCGCGCAGGTTCCGCACGCCGGCGACGACGTAGGCCCACCAGCCGACGCGCTCCTTGAGGCGCGGCTCGACCGAGGCCATGACCTCCGCGTCGAAGCCGAGCCCCGCCATGACGAGGAAGGGCGTGGGGACGACGTCCTGGTCCTCGCCGGAGACGTCGACGCCGGCGCGCGCGACGTCGATGCGCCGGGTGTGCGGCCCGAGGGCGACGGCGAGGGCGCCCGCGCGGTCCGCGACGGGCACGCCGAGGTTTCGCGCGAGGAGGTTGCCGGTCCCGGCGGGCAGCAGGGCGAGGGGCACCTCGGAGCCCATGAGCGCGGCGGTCACCGCGCGGACCGTGCCGTCCCCGCCCCAGGCGACGACGACGGCCGCGCCCGCCTCGACGGCCTGCCGGGCCTGGCCGAGTCCCGGGTCCTCGACCGTCGTCTCGAGCCAGAGCGGGTCGGCCCAGCCGGCGGCCGCGCAGCGTGCGGCGACCCAGGCGCGCGCCGCGCCGGCGTCCGGGATCTTCGTCGGGTTGGCGACGACGGCCAGCCGCGGCCGGCCCGGCTCGACCGGCTCGAGCCAGGGCTGCGTCGTGCGCGGCAGGCGGGTGCGCCGACGGGCCCACGGACCGCCGGGCCGCAGCAGGACGACGGCGAGGACGACGGCCGCGACGAGCACGACGCCGAGCACGGCGACCTGCACGATCTCGGCGGTCTCCCACCCCAGCTCCCGGCCCACGGCAGCCAACGGTACGGGCGGGCGGGCGGGCCCGGGACGCGGCGGCCCGACCGGTAGGCTCGGACGGTGATCGACCTGCGGACTCTTCGTGACGATCCCGACAGCGTGCGGGCGAGCCAGCGGGCGCGCGGCGCCGACGAGGGGCTGGTCGACGCGGTGCTCGCCGCCGACGAGCGCCGCCGGTCCTCCCTCGCCGAGTTCGAGCGGACGCGGGCCGAGCAGAAGGCCCTCGGCAAGGAGGTCGCGCGGGCCCAGGGCGAGGAGAAGCAGGCCCTGCTCGCCCGGGCCCGGCACCTCGCCGACGCCGTGAAGTCGCTCCAGGCCGAGGCCGACGCCGCGGGCTCCGAGCTCGACCGGCTCGCGTCGTCGATCGACAACCTCGTCGAGGAGGGTGCGCCGCCCGGCGGTGAGGACGACTACGTCGTCGTCCGCGAGGTCGGGACGCCGCGGGACTTCGCCGCGGAGGGCTTCGAGCCGTGCGACCACCTCGAGCTCGGCGAGCGCCTGCGGGCGATCGACACCGACCGCGGGGCCAAGGTCGGCGGCGCCCGGTTCTACTTCCTCACCGGCTGGGGCGCGCGCCTGGAGCTCGCGCTGCTCAACCTCGCGATGGACCAGGCGGCCGCGGCCGGCTTCACCGCGATGATCACCCCGACGCTCGTCAAGCCGGAGATCATGCGGGGCACCGGGTTCCTCGGCGCCCACTCCGACGAGATCTACCGGCTCGAGGCGGACGACCTCTACCTCGTCGGCACGAGCGAGGTCGCGCTCGCCGGCTACCACTGCGGCGAGGTGCTCGACCTGTCCGCCGGGCCGCGCCGGTACGCCGGCTGGTCGGCCTGCTACCGCCGCGAGGCGGGCTCGTACGGGAAGGACACCCGCGGGATCATCCGCGTTCACCAGTTCCACAAGGTGGAGATGTTCAGCTGGTGCAGGGTGGAGGAGTCCCACGAGGAGCACCTGCGCCTGCTCGCGTGGGAGGAGGAGATGCTCGCCAAGGTCGAGCTGCCCTACCGGGTCATCGACGTCGCCGCCGGTGACCTGGGATCCTCCGCGGCTCGCAAGTACGACTGCGAGGCGTGGGTCCCCACCCAGGGGCGCTACCGGGAGGTGACCTCGACATCGAACTGCACCACGTACCAGGCCCGCCGGCTCGACGTCCGCGAGCGGAACCCGCTCGAGGGGCAGTCCGGCAACCGGCACGTCGCCACCCTCAACGGGACGCTGGCGACGACCCGCTGGATCGTCGCGATCCTGGAGAACCACCAGCAGCCGGACGGCTCGGTCCGGGTCCCGGCCGCGCTGCGGCCCTACCTCGGCGGGATCGAGGTCATCAGCCCGGCGTGAGCACCTCCCCGTCGGCGCCCCCGTGGCGCCTCGTCGCCCTGGACATCGACGGGACGATCGTCGACCACGACGACGCCCTGTCCGACCGCGTCCGCGACGCCGTGTCGCGCCTCGCGCAGGTGGACGGCGTCCACGTCGTCATCTCGACCGGCCGCTCGCTCGACGGCACCCTGCCCGTCCTCGACCGGCTCTCGATCCTCGAGGGCTGGGCGGTGTGCAGCAACGGCGCCGTGACGCTGCGCCTGGACCCGGCGCTGCCGGACGGGTACGAGGTGGCGGACTACGTGCGCTTCGACCCGACGCCCGCCCTGCAGCTGCTGCGCGAGCACCTGCCGACCGCGCGCTACGCCGTCGAGAACGTCGACGGCAGCCGCCGGCTCACCGCGGCGTTCCCCGAGGGCGAGCTCACCGGCGAGCAGGTCATCGTCCCGTTCGACGAGCTCGTCGAGGGTCCCGCGCCCCGGGTCATCGTCCGCAGCCCGGACCACACCCCCGAGGAGTTCCTCGCCCTCGCCGAGCGGCTCGGGCTGCACGGGGTGAACTACGCGGTGGGCTGGACCGCCTGGCTCGACCTCGCCCCCGACGGCGTCTCCAAGGCGAGCGCCCTCGAGGTCGTCCGGGAGCGGCTCGGCGTCCCGGGCACGGCGACGATGGCCGTCGGCGACGGCCGCAACGACGTCGAGATGCTCACGTGGGCCGCCCGCGGCGTCGCCATGGGCCAGGGGGTCCCCGAGGCCAAGGCCGTCGCCGACGAGGTGACCGGCCCGGTCGAGGAGGACGGCCTCGCCGACCTGCTCGAGCCGCTCATCCCCTGACCGCCCGACCGGTCAGTCGGTGGCGCGCAGCAGCACCAGCGCGCCGGAGCCGGTGAGGTCGTGGCACCACCAGCCGGCGCCGGTGGCGGGGCAGGCGAGCGAGGTGCCGAACGGCATGGGCGCGACCGGCGGTGCGGGGCGCAGGTGGCCGCGGACGTAGGCCTCGGCGAGCTCGCCGGTGAGCACGGTGGCGTCGTGGCACGTGCAGCGCGGCGCGGGGACGTCCGCGCCGGACCGGCCCGACGGCGGGCTCTCGCGGCTCTCGCGGCTCTCGCGGCGGAGCCGGTCGAGCTCGCGCAGCACCGCGCCCTCGGGGGCGGTCCAGCCCGGCGGGCGGAGGACGGCGCGCAGCACGACGGCCGCGACCGCCCCGACGACGAGCGCCGACCACGGCCCGAGGAGCACGAGCGCGCACCCGACCGCACCGACGACGGCGACGACGCCCGCCGCGAGCAACGGCCGGGTGTCGGGCCGCAGCGTCCGCAGCAGCGCGGCGAGGGGCCGGCTCGCCGGACCCGTCCGGCACGCGGCGACGAGGAGGAGGACGGCGGCGCGGTCCTCCCCGCGCGAGCGCAGGACGGCGACGGCGTCGCGGACCGGGCGCGGGTCGCGCCCGAGCCCGTTGGGCAGCCGCCCGCACAGCCGCACGAGCCGGACGAGCACCTCGACGGCCTCGTGCGGGTCCTCCCCGGCGGCCAGCGCGGCGTGCACCGCGCAGGCCCGGGCCGCGAGGTAGCGCCCGGCCGAGCGGGCGGTCAGCGCACCGCCGTCCTCGACGAGCCAGACCCACAGCTCGTCGGCGAGCCAGCGGTCGCCGCGGGTCTGCGCCGCGACGGCGAGCAGCGCCCGGTCGTGGACGGCCCGGGGCGAGCGGTCGGCCGGGCCGGACCGCAGCGCCGTCGTCCGCAGCCAGTCCCAGGCGGCCTCGTCGCCGGACGCCGCGCGGCACGCGGCCCGCAGCACGTCGTCCGCCGGCGTCGGCCCGTCGCCGACCGCCGGGCGGGACGCCCCGTCGAGCAGGGCGACGGCGTCCTCGGTGCGCCCGGCCATGAAGGCGAGCTGGGCGCGCAGCCCGCGGGGAGCCGCGTCGCCCGCGTGCCCGAGGAGGACGAGCGCCGGCTCGACCTCGCCGAGCCCGGCGAGGGCGTAGCCGCAGCGCAGGTACGCCGCGTCACGCCCGGTGCCGGGCGTGCCGGGCGCGTCCTCGCGCGTCGTCTCCTCCACGCCCGGCCGGTCGGCCGGTGCGCCCGGGGCATGAGCGGCGCGCCGGCGCGACCACCGGACGGGTGAACGTCAGCCCCGCAGCAGCGGCCGGGTCAGGCAGGTCGGGCCGCCGTCCCCCTTGTTGAGCTGCGTCGCGGCGTAGGTGTGCACCTCGACACCGGCCGCCTCGAGGCGGCCCTGCGTGACCGGGTTGCCGGCCGGCATGACGACGACCCCGGGCCGGTCGGCGAGGACGTTGCCGCCCTGGGTGTCGAACTCGTCGGGGTGCACCTCGAGCGTCCGGACGCCGCGCTCGGCGAGCGCCTCGAGCAGCGGCACGGGGGCGATCGGCGGGTGGACGACGGCGAGGTCCTCGGCCACCGGCGAGCACACGCTCATGAGGTGCAGGACGTGCGCGGGGCCGAGGAAGTGCGGCAGGTCGAAGCGCTCGACGCGCACGCCGTCCGCCGCGAGCAGGGCCGAGAGCCGCTCGTGGGCGGCGGCGTTGGTCCGGTAGCCGCGGCCGACGGCGAGGGTCTGCTCGTCGAGCCAGAACATGTCGCCGCCGTCGGCCGTCGCCGGCGCCTCGAGCCGGCCGGCGACCGGGACGCCGGCGTCGGCGAGCACCGGCTCGAGCCACGCGGCCTCGCCGCGGCGCGCCGGCTTGGCCGCGCGGAGCAGGACCACGCCGCTCGGGACGACGAACGCCGAGTCGTAGGTGAAGCAGCCGTCGACGAGACCGTCGGGCGCCTGGGCCCGCACGACCTCGACGCCGAGACCCTCGAGGAGGTCGGCGAACGCGGCGTGCTCGGCGAGCAGGGCGTCGCCGTCGGGGGTCCGCCAGCCGGCGGCGGCGAAGTCGCCGACGAGGGTCGGCGTCGCGACGAGGACGCGGCGCAGCGGGGCGACGGAGGACCGGACGCCGAAGGCGGGACTGGGAGCGCTCACGCCGGGGAGCGTAGGGGCATGCCGGAAATCCGCACCGTCCGGGGACTGTCACTCGGTGGTCAACTCATGGTTACATGCGTCCGTGAGTGATCTCGGATACACCGCGAAGGTGCTGCGACGCGTCGGACTCCTCGGGGTCGAGAACCCCCTGCGTCTCGCCCGGGCGGGGCTCGCCCTGGCGAAGTGGGGGACGGCCTTCCCGGCCGGCGTCAACGCCGCCGCCGCCCGGCACCCCCGGCGTGTGGCGATCGTCGACGACGCCGGGCAGCTCACGTGGAAGGAGGTCGCCGCCGAGGTCAACCGCGTCACGCAGGTCCTCAAGGAGCGGGGCGTCCAGCCCGGCGACGCGGTCGCGCTGCTGTGCCGCAACCACCGCTACATGGTCATCGGCCTCGTCGCCCTCATGCAGGCCGGCGCGAAGATCCTCCTGCTCAACACGATGGCGAGCAGCCACCAGCTCACCGAGCTGTCCCAGCGCGAGGGCGCGACCCTCATGCTCTGCGACGAGGACTTCCTCCCCGTCGTCGACGCCGGGGTCTGGGCGGGCCGGGTCCTGCTCACGTGGACCCACGGCGAGGCGCCCGAGGGGACGCCGGCGCTGCGCGACCTCGCGCGGCAGGCGTCGGCCTCGGCTCACCCGAAGCCGGCGCGGCCGGGGCGGATCATCATCTTCACGTCCGGCACGACCGGCCTGCCCAAGGGCGCCAAGCGCGAGGAGCCGAAGGACCTCAAGCCGCTGCTCGCCTTCCTCGGCGCGATCCCCTACCGCAAGCACCAGGTCATGGTCCTCGCGGCGCCGCTGTTCCACTCGTGGGGCCTGCTCAACTTCGCCTTCAGCCTCATCACGGTGCCGACGTACGTGCTGCGTCGCCGGTTCGTGCCCGAGCAGGTCCTCTCCGACATCGCGACGTACAAGGCCGAGTCGCTCGTCGTCGTCCCCCTCATGCTCCAGCGGATGCTCGACGCCGACCCCGAGGTCGTGAAGAACACCGACGTGTCGACCCTGCGCGTCACCGGCTGCAGCGGCAGCGCGCTGCCGGGCGAGCTCGCGATCCGCTTCATGGACACGTTCACCGACTCGATCTACAACTTCTACGGCGCCACGGAGGTCGCCTGGGTGTCGATCGCCGGGCCGGCGGACCTGCGGGACGCGCCGGGCACGGCGGGTCGGGTGCCGTGGCGGACGACGGTCAAGGTGCTCGACCACGACGGCAACGAGGTGCCGCAGGGCGAGACCGGGATCATCCACGTCAAGAACGACATGATGTTCGGCGGCTACACCGACGGGCGCACCAAGGAGTCGGCGCACGGCCTCATGAGCACCGGCGACCTCGGCCACGTCGACCCCAAGGGCCGGATCTTCGTCTCGGGCCGGGACGACGACATGATCATCTCCGGGGGCGAGAACGTCTTCCCCCGCGAGCTCGAGGACGCCCTCGCCGAGCACGAGGCGGTCCAGGAGGTGTGCGTCACCGGCACCGAGGACCGCGAGTGGGGCCAGCGGCTCGTCGCGTACGTCGTCCCGCGGCCGGGCAGCGCCGTGTCCGAGGACGAGCTCGTCGAGCACGCCCGGCGCACCGTCGCCCGCTTCGCCGTCCCCAAGCGGGTCTTCTTCCTCACCGAGCTGCCGCGCAACCCGACCGGAAAGGTCATGAAGCGGGACCTGCCGCCCCTCGAGGTCGCCGACGCCTGAGCCGATACCTGTGGCACACTCGTCCGGCGCTGTGCAAACGCTTGCAGCGCCGGGCCTCCCGATCGTGCCGAAGGGACCGCCGCCATGCGCGACGAGGTTCAGCTCATCACCTACGCCGACCGGCTCGCCGGCGGGCTCGCGGGCCTGAGGGCCCTGCTCGACGGACCGCTCGCCGGCGTGTTCGGCGGCGTGCACGTCCTGCCGTTCTTCACCCCCTACGACGGCGCGGACGCCGGCTTCGACCCGGCCGACCACACGGCCGTCGACCCGCGCCTCGGGACGTGGGACGACGTCCGGGCGCTCGGCGCGGACCACGACGTCGTCGCCGACCTCATCGTCAACCACGTCTCGTCGTCCTCCCCGGCGTTCGAGGACGTGCGGGCCCGCGGCGAGGCCTCCCCGTACGCCGGCATGTTCCTCACCTACGACGCCGTCTTCCCCGACGGCGCGAGCGAGGCCGACCTCCTCGCGGTCTACCGGCCCCGCCCCGGCCTGCCGTTCACCCCGATGGTCCTCGGCGGGCGGCGCCGCCTGGTGTGGACGACGTTCACGCCGCAGCAGGTCGACCTCGACGTCCGCGACCCGCACGCCCGGGCCTACCTCACCGAGGTGCTCGAGACCCTCGCCAAGGGCGGGGTGCGCCTGGTCCGGGTGGACGCCGTCGGCTACGCCGTGAAGACACCGGGCACGTCGTCGTTCATGACGCCGGAGACCTATCTGTTCATCGGCGAGCTCACCGAGCAGGCGCGGGCCCTCGGCATGGAGGTGCTCGTCGAGGTCCACTCCTACTACGAGCGCCAGGTCGAGATCGCGCGCCAGGTCGACCGGGTCTACGACTTCGCGATCCCGCCGCTGGTGCTGCACGCCCTGCACACCGGCGACGTCGCCCCGCTGCTGCGCTGGTTCGAGATCCGGCCGGTCAACTGCGTCACCGTGCTCGACACCCACGACGGGATCGGCGTCGTCGACGTCGCCGCGGACCCCGAGGACCCGTCCCGGCCGGGCCTGCTCACCCGCGCGCAGGGCGACGCGCTCGTCGAGACGATCCACGTCGCGAGCGGCGGCTCGAGCCGGGGCGCCACCGGCCACGGCGCCTCGAACCTCGACGTCTACCAGGTGAACTGCACGTTCTACGACGCGCTCGGTCGCGACGACGCGCGCTACCTGCTCGCCCGCACGGTCCAGCTGCTCGCGCCGGGCGTCCCGCAGGTCTACTACGTCGGCCTGCTCGCCGGGTCCAACGACACCGACCTGCTCGCCCGCACCGGCGTCGGGCGTGACATCAACCGGCGTCACTACACGGCCGACGAGGTGGGCGCGGCGCTGCGCCGGCCGGTCGTGCGGGCCCTGCTGGCGCTCATCCGGCTGCGCAACACCCATCCGGCCTTCGCCGGCGAGTTCGCCTGCGGCGCAGGTGAGTCCGAGGGGTCGCTGCGGATGGCCTGGACGGCCGACGGCGCGGCCGTCGTCCTCGACGCCGTGCCCGGGCAGGGGGTCTTCACCCTGCGCTGGAGCGACGGCGAGGGCGAGCGCGTCGTCCGCAGCGTCGCCGAGCTCGCCGCCTGCTGAGGGCCGGCCGTCACGCCGAGTGGCGGGAACGGCGGCCGGTCCTACGGTCAGGAGAATGTCGACCAGCGACGACGACAGCACCCGGTCCCGGCGGCCCGGCGCCTCCGCGGCGTCGGGGGAGCACCCCGACCGGCTCGAGGTGGTCCAGGACGGCGGCGGGGGCGTGCGGGACGACGGCGCGCGGAGCGACACCGCCGAGTCCCCGGACCGCGCCAACACCGCGAAGGCCGTCCTCATCTCGGTGACCGCGGCGATCGGCGGCTTCCTGTTCGGCTTCGACACCGCGGTCATCAACGGCGCCGTCGACGCCATCCAGGACCAGTTCGCCATGTCCGCGTTCGTCATCGGCTTCACGGTGAGCATCGCGCTCATCGGCTGCGCGGTCGGCGCCTGGTTCGCCGGGCCGATCGCCGACCGGATCGGGCGCACCCGCGTCATGGTCATCGCCGCGGTGATCTTCGCGTTGAGCGCCATCGGCTCCGGCCTGGCGTTCGGCACGTGGGACCTCGTCTTCTGGCGCTTCTTCGGCGGTCTCGGCGTCGGCGCCGCCTCCGTCATCGCCCCCGCGTACATCGCCGAGATCGCCCCGGCCCACCTGCGCGGCCGGCTCGGCTCGCTGCAGCAGCTCGCGATCGTCCTGGGCATCTTCGTGGCGCTGCTGTCGGACGCGGCGATCGCCGGTGCCGCGGGCGGTGCCGCGGAGGAGTTCTGGTTCGGCCTGTCGGCGTGGCGCTGGATGTTCCTCGCCGAGCTGCTCCCGGCGGTGGTCTACGGCATCCTCGCGCTGCAGATCCCCGAGAGCCCGCGCTACCTCGTCGCGAAGGGCGAGCTCAAGGCCGCGGGCCAGGTGCTCCAGGAGGTGCTCGGGCTGCGCCGGCCCATGGTCAAGGTCGAGCAGATCCGGGCCAGCCTGCGCCGCGAGGACAAGCCGTCCCTGCGCGACCTCACCGGGGAGCGCTTCGGGCTCATGCCGATCGTCTGGGTCGGCATCCTGCTGTCGGTGTTCCAGCAGTTCGTCGGCATCAACGTCATCTTCTACTACTCGACGACGCTGTGGCGCTCCGTGGGCTTCTCCGAGTCCGACTCGCTGACGATCACCGTCATCACGAGCGTGACGAACGTCGTCGTCACCCTCGTCGCCATCGCCCTCGTCGACAAGATCGGCCGTAAACCGCTGCTGCTCATCGGGTCCGCCGGCATGACGGTCTCCCTGGGCACGCTCATGCTCTGCTTCACGCAGGCGACCGGCTCGGGCGACAACGTCTCGCTGCCGGACCCGTACGGGACGGCCGCCCTCGTCGCGGCCAACGCGTTCGTCGTCTTCTTCGGCGCGTCGTGGGGTCCGGTCGTGTGGGTGCTCCTCGGCGAGATGTTCCCGAACCGGATCCGCGCGGCCGCCCTCGCGGTCGCGGCCGCGGCGCAGTGGGTCGCGAACTTCGTCGTCTCGACGACGTTCCCGCCGCTGTCGCAGAACGTCTCCCTCGCCGCGGCGTACGGGCTCTACACGGCCTTCGCGCTCGTGTCGTTCCTCTTCGTCTGGCGGATGGTCCGCGAGACCAAGGGCATGGAGCTCGAGGACATGACGGGCGAGACGGGGCGCGTGCGCGTCTGACGCGCGCGACGGTCAGACGGCGCGCAGCGCGCGGGGGACGGCGATCCGCTCGCCCGTGCCGTGCAGGTACTCCCGGATCGCGGCCGGCGTGCCCGGCCGGCACAGGTGGTACCCCTGCCCGACGTGGCAGCCCATCGTCATGAGGTCGCGCAGGCTCGGCGCGTCCTCGACGCCCTCGGCGACGACGGTGAGGCCCAGGCCGGTCGCGAGGTCGATGATCGCCCGGACGAGCAGCCGGGCCCGCGCCGGGTCCGGCTCCGCGCCGGGCGCGGCCGACATCGCCTGGACGAACGACCGGTCGATCTTGACCTCCTGGACGGGCAGCGTCTGGAGGTAGGACAGGCTCGAGTAGCCCGTCCCGAAGTCGTCGAGCGAGAGCCGGACGCCGAGCGCCCGCAGCGCCCGCAGCACCGGCATGACGGCGTCGTGCTCGCCCATGACCGAGCTCTCGGTGATCTCCAGGACGAGCGCCGACGGCGGCAGCCCGGTCTCGGACAGCGCCTCGGCGACCGCGGTGGGCAGGCCGTCGTCGGACAGGTTGCGGGCCGAGAGGTTCACCGCGACGGCGAGGAGCAGGCCCTCGTCGCGCCACGCACGCGCCTGGCGCAGGGCCGTCGCGAGGACGTAGCGCGTGAGGTCGCCGATGAGGCCGGTCGACTCGGCGAGGGCGACGAAGACGTCCGGCGGGACGAACCCGCGGGTCGGGTGGACCCACCGCACGAGCGCCTCGACGCCGCGGACGACGCCGTCGTCGAGGTCGACCTTCGGCTGGTAGACCACCGACAGCCCGCCCGTGCGCATGGCCTCGGCGAGGTCCGCGACGAGCAGGAGCCGGTCGGCGCGGCCCTGGTCGAGCTCGCGGCTGTAGACCTCGACGGACCGGGAGGCCGCCTTCGCGGCGTACATGGCGAGGTCGGCCTGGCGCAGCAGGTCCGCGCAGTCGGTGCCGGCGCCGGCGGAGACGGCGACGCCGATGCTCGCGGCGGTCGAGACCACGGTGTCGCCCAGGTGCACCGGCGGGCGCAGCGCGAGCACCGCGGCGTCGGCGACGGCGACCGCCGGGCCGGGACCGTCGACGTCGGGCAGGACGACGGCGAACTCGTCGCCGCCGAGCCGGGCGACGACGGCGCCCTCGGGGGCGAGCTCGCGCAGCCGGCGCGCGACGTCCCCGAGGAGCGTGTCGCCCGCGTGGTGGCCGAGCGCGTCGTTGACGTCCTTGAACCGGTCGAGGTCGAGCAGGACGACGGCGCCGTGCCGGTCGGGGCGGCCGGCGAGCTCGACCTGCATCCGCTCGAGGACGTCGTCGACCATGGCCCGGTTCGCCAGCCCGGTCAGCGCGTCGTGGTTCGCCTCGTGCCGCAGCTGCTGCATGAGGTCGGCGTTGCGCAGCGCGACGGCGATGTGCGCGGCGAGGGTCTGGGCGAGCGCGAGGTCGTGCCGGGTGAAGGTCTGGTGGTCCCCGAGCCGGTCGGCGACGGTGAGCACGCCGATCGTCGTCCCGTCGTCGACGAGCGGGACGACCATCGCCTCGCGGACGCCGGACGCGAGCAGCCAGCCCCGCAGGGCCGGGTCCGCGGGACGGCGCGGCACGAGGGTCGCCTCGCCGACGGCCACGGCCCGGGCGAGCACCCACTCGGTCGCCGAGGCGGGACGGGCGCACAGGTGGGCGACGTCGTCGTCCTCCCCGGCCCGCAGCCGCACCGAGGCCGGCGCGCCGTCCTCGACCCGCACGAGCTCGACCCACGAGGCCCGCAGCAGGGCGCGCAGGCGCACCGCGAGCCGCTCGGCGAGCTCGTCGGCCGAGCCGGTCGCGCGGCTGTCGGCGACGAAGTCGTGGACGACGGCGAGGGACTGGTGGCGGCGCTGGAGCACCGTGTAGGCGCGGTGGACGCCCGCGGCCGCCGGCGTCGACAGCCCGATGAGCAGCCAGCCCAGGCCGCCGGTCGAGGCGAGCTGGGTCGCGGTCAGCGCGACGACCGTCGAGGCGACCCCGAGCACGAGGGTCGGCAGGACGACCTCGAGGACGTCCCGCAGGCGCAGCGGCCCCTGGTGCCACCCGATGACCCGCAGCAGGAGCGCGCACGTCACGAGGTCGGAGACGGCGACGACGAGGAACAGGGCGCCGGCCGCCCGCAGGTCGACGGCGGACAGGTCCGGGACGAGCCGGTGCGCGCCGACGCTGATGATCCCGATGCCGAGCGCGTACGACGCGACGTTGTACGCGGCCTTGAGCGGCGCGTCGCGGCGCAGCGCGATGATGACGAGGGCGCCGAGCAGGCGGGCGACGAGGAGCGTGCCGGGGGCGGCGACGAGCAGCCCGACGACGAGCGGGACGCCGGTGAGCGTCGCCGAGTACGTCTCCCGGCGGAACTCGACGTGGAACATGGCGAGCTCGGTCGCGACGAAGGTCGCGGCGAGCGCGGCGACGACGGGCAGGACCGGCCACGCGCGCGCGGGGTCGAGCAGCGGCTCGCCCCCCGCGACGGCGGCCAGCGCGAGGGCGGTCGCGGCCATGGCGAGCAGGAGCAGGAGCGTCCTGCCCGTCGCCCCGGCGCGAGCGCTGGTGCCCTCGTCCACGGTCCCCCTCCCGGCGTGGTGCGTGCGGTCCGGCGGCGGGGCGGCCCCCCCCCCCGCGGGGGCGGGGGCCGGGCGCCCGGGCCCCACTATGGGGGGGCCCCCCGTGTCCACCCCGGGGGCGGCCCCCGGGTG
>JBQGCR010000139.1:0-3389 GCA_052038585.1 Kineosporiaceae bacterium | reverse complement strand
GACGGTGGCCGGACCGCTCTACCGGATGGGCGCGACGGGCGTGCGCAACTGCATCGCCGTCGCGCACGGCGCCGAGCCCACCGGCGTCCCGCTCGTCCTGCCCGTCCAGCTCGTCGAGCGGCAGTCGACCGCGCGCCGCCGCCGCGCCCGGTCCGCACCGGGGGCGTGACCCGGCGACGACGTGAGCCGGCCGGCGCGTAGCGTGGGACGGGCCGGGTGCCGGTCGAGCCGGACCGGTGCCGCTGCACCCGAGGAGGATCGTGACCCGACGGACCGCGCTGCTCGTCGTCTGCGTCCTGGGCCTGGCCGTCTCGGCGGCGGTCCTGGTCCTGCTCCTCCCCCCGCTGTTCTCGCCGGGGGAGCAGGCCGGCCCGTGGGCGGTCGGGGTGTCAGCGGTTCTGGCTGTCGTCTTCGCCGGGGGATGCCTGCGGTGGGGTCCGTCCCGGCGACGGTAGCCAGGACGGGACCGCCGTCGCCGGACGACCGTCAGCCGGTCCCGGCGTCCGCCAGGTGCCTGCTCGCCCACTCGAACGACATCCGGTGCGACTCGCGCCGCGAGTCCACGCTGGGCTCGTCGACCTCGATCATGAAGTCCCCGTCGTAGTCGGCCGGGAGGGCGGCCAGGACGGCGCCGAGGTCGACGACGCCGAGACCCGGCTCGGCCCACAGCCGCTTGGTGCGCGCCGCGTCGTGGTAGCCCAGGTGCGGCGAGGCGCCGTCGAGGTGGTCGGGGAAGCAGTCCTTGAGGTGGATCCCGCCGACGCGGTCGGCGTAGCGGGTCACGAACGCCACCGGGTCGACACCGGCCCAGCGCAGGTGGCCGGTGTCCGGGCCGACGCCGATGACGTCGGGGCCGAGGTCGTCGAGCAGCGTGACGATCTCCTCCTCGGTCTCGAAGACGCCGCCGACGTGGGAGTGGTGCAGCGGGCGCAGCCCCTCCTCGGCGAGCGCGACGCAGACCTGCCCGCACATCTCGACGGCGCGGGCGAGGCGGTCGGCGTCGAAGTCCGCGCCGACGGCCGGACGGGCCATCCGGGCGGGGACGGCCATCGAGGAGACCATCGTGCGGTCCAGGCCGAGCGCGGTCTGGTCGGCCGCGAACCGCCGGGCCCGCTCGACCTCGGCCGCCGCGTCGACGGTGTCGTCGAAGGGCGAGCTGAAGAGGCTGAGCGACGGCGCGAGGCCGTAGCCGGCGATCCAGTCGCGGTACCCGGCCGCGCTCATCCCCTCCGGCACGTCGGCCTTCACGGCGGTGAAGCCGATGTCCCGGAAGTCGGCGAAGGCCTCCTCGAAGACCTCGCGCGACTTGTCGACCTTCCCGTCCCGGGCCCAGTAGGGGATCGGGTTGGCGGCGACGGCCCTCATGCCAGGCTCACCGGCCGCCCGGTGCGCGCCGACTCGTAGACCCCCTGGATCACCGAGATCGACCGGCGGTTCGTCGCGAGGTCCACGACGAGGTCCTCCTCGCCGCGCAGCGCGGCGAGGACGTTCTCGTACTGCCAGCGGTGCGCCTGGGACATCGAGCCGGGGTCGCTGCCCGCCGCCGGGCCGGGCGCCCCGGTGCCGGGGTAGCGGTCCACCTGGTTGAGCCCGTCGGAGATCGAGCCCATGAGCTTCTCCTGCGCGTCCTCGCCCGCCGGCGTGGTGTGGACGAACGTCAGGGCGTCGTTGTCGATGACGACGCTGCCGCGGTCGCCGTGCACCTGGAGCCGGGCCGACAGGCCGGGGTAGGCCGCCGTCGTCGCGTGGAGCACGCCGAGCGCGCCGGACTCGAAGCGGACGACGCCGACGGCGACGTCCTCCACCTCGATCCGCTCGTGCGCGAGCGTGCCGGTGTACGCGAAGACCTCGACGGGCGTGCCGAGGGCGGCGACGAGCAGGTCGACCGTGTGCACGCCCTGGTTCATCAGCGCGCCGCCGCCGTCGAGCTCCCACGTGCCGCGCCAGTCGCCGGAGTCGTAGTAGCTCTGCCCGCGCCACCAGTCGACCGACGCGATCCCCGAGGTGAGCCGGCCGAGCTCGCCGGCCCGGATCGCAGCCAGCGCCACCCGGGTCGACGGGTCGAAGCGGTGCTGGGAGATGACGGTGACGAGCCGGTCGGCGCGCAGCTGAGCGGCGATGATCTCGTCGGTCTTCTCGACGGTCGTCTCCGCGGGCTTCTCGATGACGACGTGGCACCCCGCCTCGAGGGCCTCGACCGCGACCTCGCCGTGCCGGCCGGTCGGGGTGCAGACGGCGACGAGGTCGACGTCGGTCTCGGCGAGCGCCTGCGCGAGCGAGGCGAAGGCCTTGCCGCCGCGCTCGGCCGCGAGGCGTTCCGCCCGGTCGAGCTCGACGTCGACGACGGCGACGAGCTCGACGTCGTCCGCGAGCTCGGCGAGCACCCGGCCGTGGTGGGTGCCGATGACGCCGGCCCCGACGAGGGCGACGCGGACCCGCTCGGTCCTGCTGGTGCTGGTGCTCATCGGTACTGGATCCCTTCGGTGGTGAGCAGGCCGGTGAAGGCCGCATGGGCTCGGGCGAACAGCTCGGGGCCCGACCGGCCGCCGAAGCGGTCCGTCTGCGCGAGATGGGGTTCGAGGGAGAAGAAGCCGTCGAAGCCGTCCTCGTGCAGCGCGCGGACGGTGACGGCGACCTCGCCGTCCCCCTCGCCGGCGGGCACGACGGTGCCGTCGTCCTTCAGCGCGTCCTTGATCTGGACGTACTCGACGTGCGGTCGCAGCAGCGCGTAGCCCTCGGTGAACGGCGCGACGCCGACCTGGACGAAGTTCGCCGGGTCCCAGGCGAGCCGCAGGTGCGCGGACCCGACCGACTCGACGACGTCGAGGCAGCGCTGCGGCACGTCGCCGTAGATCTCCTTCTCGTTCTCGTGGAGGAGGACGACGTCACCGGCCCGCGCGACGTCCGCGAGCGCCGCCATCCGGCGCAGCACCTCGTCCCGGTGCACGGCGGGGTCGTCGCCCTCGGGGAGGAAGAACGAGAAGATGCGGATGTACGGGGCCTCGAGCCGGTGGGCCACCTCGACGGCTCGGCCCATCCGGACGAGGTGGGCGTCGAAGTCGTCGGTGACGCCGATCTTCCCGATCGGGGAGCCGACGCTCGACGTGCGCAGGTCCCGGGCGCGCAGCGTCTTCTCGACGCGGGCCAGCTGGTCGTCGTCGAGGTCGAGGACGTTGACGTCCCAGGCGCTGCGGACCTCGACGTGGGTCAGGCCGAGCTCGACCGCGAGGTCGCACTGCTCGTCGAGGTCGGGTGAGATCTCGTCGACGAAGCCGGAGAGGGTCCACACGGTCAACTACCTCCAGGGGTGGGTCGGGTCAGCTCGGCCGGACGGCCGACAGGACGTCGAGCAGGGCCAGGCCGTCGCGGGGGCCGATCCAGAACGGCTC
>JBQGCR010000138.1:0-6060 GCA_052038585.1 Kineosporiaceae bacterium | reverse complement strand
GGCTCGGGAATCTGCTCGGCATAGACCCTGTCATCGGGAGTCGGCTCTGGTGAGACGGCGCGCAGCGCACACTGGGCGGCTCCGAGCGCACACTGGGCGGCTCCGAGCGCACACTGGGCGGCTTCGAGCGCGCACAAGGCGGCGCGAAGCGCGCACTCGGCGGCTCCGAGCGCGCACTCGGCGGGCCCGGGGGGTCAGGCGGACTTGTCGCGGCGCTCGCGGGTCTTGCGGGTGGGCGCCTCGCGCGGGACGAGGGTCGGGTTGACGTTCTTGAGGACGACCTCGGCGGTGACGACGACGCGGGCGACGTCGTCGCGGCTCGGCACGTCGAACATCACCGGGAGGAGGACCTCCTCCATGATGGCGCGCAGGCCGCGGGCGCCGGTGCCGCGCAGGATCGCCTGGTCGGCGACGGCGTCGAGGGCGTCGTCGGTGAACTCGAGCTCGACCCCGTCGATCTCGAACATCCGCTGGTACTGCTTGACGAGCGCGTTCTTCGGGCCGGTGAGGATCGCGATGAGCGCGGCGCGGTCGAGCGGCGAGACCGTCGTGATGATCGGCAGGCGGCCGATGAACTCGGGGATGAGGCCGAACTTCAGCAGGTCCTCAGGCATGACCTCGGAGTAGAAGTCGCCGTCCTCGCGCCGGGTGTGCAGCTGGGCGCCGAAGCCGATGCCGCGCTTGCCGATGCGCGAGGAGATGATCTCCTCCAGGCCGGCGAAGGCCCCGCCCACGATGAACAGCACGTTCGTCGTGTCGATCTGGATGAACTCCTGGTGCGGGTGCTTGCGCCCGCCCTGGGGCGGCACCGACGCCGTCGTCCCCTCGAGGATCTTCAGCAGCGCCTGCTGCACACCCTCGCCCGAGACGTCGCGGGTGATCGACGGGTTCTCCGACTTGCGGGCGATCTTGTCGACCTCGTCGATGTAGATGATGCCCGTCTCGGCCTTCTTGACGTCGTAGTCGGCGGCCTGGATGAGCTTGAGGAGGATGTTCTCGACGTCCTCGCCGACGTAGCCGGCCTCGGTGAGGGCCGTGGCGTCCGCGATGGCGAAGGGGACGTTGAGCATCTTCGCGAGCGTCTGCGCGAGGTAGGTCTTGCCGCAGCCCGTCGGCCCGATGAGCAGGATGTTCGACTTGGAGATCTCGATGGACTCCTCGCCGCGACGGGCCGGCTCACCCGCCTGGATGCGCTTGTAGTGGTTGTAGACCGCGACGGCGAGCGACTTCTTCGCCGACTCCTGCCCGACCACGTACTGCTCGAGGAACTCGAAGATCTCCTTGGGCTTGGGCAGCTCCACGAGACCGAGCTCGCTGGCCTCGGCCAGCTCCTCCTCGATGATCTCGTTGCACAGGTCGATGCACTCGTCGCAGATGTACACCCCCGGCCCGGCGATGAGCTTCTTGACCTGCTTCTGGCTCTTGCCGCAGAACGAGCACTTGAGCAGGTCGCCGCCGTCACCGATGCGTGCCACGGGGTGTCCTTCCTCCTGGGGACTCAGTATCGAGCAGTCCAGAGACGCTTCCCTGCCCCCGTCGTCGGCGGCGGGTACCGGCCCCACCCCCATTGAACGCCACCGGGCGCTCCCTGTCAGCGGATAAGGGGGTGGATTCGGCGTGTCAGCCCCGGGTGGCCGCACCGTCGGCGCGGCCACCGGGGCGGACGGTCACTCCGTGCCGTAGGCCGGGACCGCGACCTTGCGGCTGCCGAGCACCTGGTCGACGAGTCCGTACTCGACGGCCATGTCGGCGGTGAGGATCTTGTCCCGCTCGATGTCCTTCTTGATCTGCTCGACCGGGCGGCCGCTGTGCAGCGCGAGGGTGTCCTCGAGCCAGGTCCGCATGCGCAGGACCTCGTTGGCCTGGATCTCGATGTCCGACGCCTGGCCGTAGTCACCGCCGGCCATCGCCGGCTGGTGGATGAGCACGCGGGCGTTCGGCAGGGCGAGCCGCTTGCCCTTCGTGCCCGCCGCGAGCAGCACGGCCGCGGCCGAGGCGGCCTGCCCGAGGCAGACCGTCTGGATCTCCGGCTTGACGTACTGCATCGTGTCGTAGATCGCCGTCAGCGCGGTGAAGGACCCGCCCGGCGAGTTGATGTACATGATGATGTCGCGGTCGGGGTCCTGGCTCTCGAGCACGATGAGCTGGGCCATGACGTCGTCGGCGGACGCGTCGTCGACCTGCACGCCGAGGAAGATGATGCGGTCCTCGAAGAGCTTGGTGTAGGGGTCGAGGCGCTTGAACCCGTAGGCCGTGCGCTCCTCGAACTGGGGAAGGACGTAGCGCCCCTGCGGGGGCTGGTACTGGCTCGGGCTCATCGCCTGGCTCCTCGGTGGTCTGGGAGTGTCGCGGGAAGGTCGCGGGGGGCGGTCAGGAGAGGGTGCCGCCGCCGCCGCTGACGTCGCCCGCAGAGGCGACGACGTGGTCGACGAGGCCGTACTCCTTGGCCTCGGCCGCGGTGAACCAGCGGTCGCGGTCGGAGTCGCGCTCGATCGTCTCGACGGTCTGGCCCGTGTGGCTCGCGATGAGCTCGGCCATCTGCCGCTTGATGTGGAGGATCTGCTGAGCCTGGATGGCGATGTCCGAGGCCGAGCCGCCGATGCCGCCGAGCGGCTGGTGCATCATCACGCGGGCGTGGGGCGTCGCGTAGCGCTTGCCCTTCGCGCCGGCGGACAGGAGGAACTGGCCCATCGAGGCGGCCAGGCCCATGGCGACGGTCGCGACGTCCGGCTGGATGAACTGCATGGTGTCGAAGATCGCCATGCCCGCCGTCACGGAGCCGCCGGGGCTGTTGATGTACAGGTAGATGTCCTTGCCCGGGTCCTCGGCCGCGAGGAGGAGCATCTGGGCGCAGATCGCGTTCGCGTTGTCGTCGCGCACGTCCGAGCCCAGGAAGATGATCCGCTCCTTGAGCAGGCGGTTGTAGATGTGGTCGTCCAGACCCATGCCCGGCTGTCCGGTGCGGGCCGTCGGCACGCCGTAGGACGTCGCGCCCGACGGGTTCAACTCGCTCACGGTGGTCGCTCCCTGGTTCGTCGTCGAAGGTGCAGGCCGGGGGGCCGCCGAGGTGCCGGTGGCCGTCCCGTCGACCCTAACGCCCACCCCGCCAGGTGTTCCTCCCGCCCCCGGCACTGTTCGCTGTAGGCGCAGGCGGTCCCCCCGGCGGACGGGCAAACCGACGAGGTGCACGGCCCGGTCGGGCCGTGCACCTCGTCGCGCCGGGATCCGGCTCAGTCGTTCTTCGGGCTCTCGCCGAGGTCGGGGACGCTGACCGCGGTCGGGTCCGAGGCGCTGACGACGTCGTCGTCCCCGTCCTCGTCCTCGTCGACGTCCTCAAAGGTGACGTCGTCCTCGTCGGCCTCGGTCGCGAAGAGCTCCTCGAGGTCGATCTCGTTGCCGGACGCGTCGGTGACCTTCGCGTTCTCGAGCACCGAGGCGAGCGCCTTGCGGCGGGCGACCTCGCCGACCATCGCCGGCACCTGGCCGGCCTGCTCGACGGCCTGGGCGAAGGCCTGCGGCGCCATCCCGTACTGCTGCGAGCTCGCGACGAGGTACTCGACGAACTCCTGCTGGGAGACGTTGACCTGGAGCTTCTCGACGACGGCGTCGAGCAGGAGCTGGGCCTTGAGCGTCTTGCGGGCCTCGGCGTCGACCTCGGCGCGGTGCTCGTCGTCCTCGAGCCGGTTCTCGTTCTCCAGGTGGCGGTGCACCTCGTCGGCGACGACGCCCTCGGGGATCGGGACCTCGACGTCCTCGAGGAGCTTCTCGAGGACGCGCTCGCGCGCCTGGAGGCCCTGCTCGAAGCGCTTGGACTTCTCGACCTGGCCGCGGACGTCCTCGACGAGCTCGTCGAGGGTGTCGAACTCGCTGGCGAGCTGGGCGAAGTCGTCGTCGAGGTCGGGGAGGGTGCGCTCCTTGACGGCGGAGACCGTCACGGTGACGAGGGCCTCCTCGCCGGCGTGCGGGCCGCCCGCCAGCGGCGCCGTGAACGTCGTCGTCTCCCCCGCCGACAGGCCGGTCACGGCCTCGTCGAGGCCGGGGAGCATGTTGCCGGCGCCGACCTGGTAGGAGATGTTCGTCGCGCTGTCGATCTCCTCCTCGCCGATGACGGCCTTGAGGTCGATCGTCAGGAAGTCCTTGTCGGCCGCGGCCTTGTCGACCGGGACGAGGGTGCCGAAGCGCTCGCGCAGGCTCTCGACACGGGCGTCGACGTCGGACTGCTCGACGACGACGTCGTCGACCGAGACCGCGATGCCCTCGAGCTCGGGCAGGGTGATCTCGGGACGGACGTCGACCTCGGCGGTGAAGGTCAGGCCCTTGTCGCCGTCGGTCGGGACCTCGGTGACGTCGACCGTCGGCTGGCCGAGCGGGCGGACCTCGGACTCCTCGACGGCCTGGGCGTAGAAGCGCGGGAGGGCCTCGTTGACGGCCTCCTCGATGACCGCGCCGCGGCCGATGCGCTGGTCGATGATGCGCGGCGGGACCTTGCCCTTGCGGAACCCGGGGATCGTCACCTGCTGAGCGATCGTCTTGTAGGCGGCGTCGAGGCTCGGCTTGAGCTCGTCGAACGGCACCTCGACGGTGAGCTTCACCCGGGTCGGGTTGAGGGTCTCGACGGCGCTCTTCACAGCGGGGTTCTCCTGCATTGACTGGGGTGTGGGTCACGGTCCGGGGTCGCGCGCGGCGCGCATGCGGCACCGACGCCCGAGCCATCCTAACCGCGCACGGGCGGACGGCCGAACGCGTCGGGGTCGCCGGATCCGAACCGGCGGCCTGCCGCTCCCCAGCGGGACCTGGCGCTCCGTGAGCGGCGCCGGATCTCGGCGAAGTGCGGTCTGGATGTGTTGTGCGAGTCACCGGGGACCCAGTTGGTCGCAGGTGCTGGGCGCCGGCCCGGGGGTGCAGTGCGTCGACGCATCGTCGTCACGAGGGCCAGAGCCCGACACCGATGGGGCGCCGGCCGACTAGCCCAGCCCGAGCGCGAAACGCAGCGAGTCCGCGACCCCTTCCATGGTCTCCATCGTCAGCGCCCCGGCATCGCCCTTGATCTCGTCGGGCCAGATCCTGAGGATGTCCTCGCAGAGCACCGTCCCCACCAGCGGGTCCTTGCTGCCGAGCCGCGTGACGGCAGGATTCTCCGGGACTCTCTGCGTGGTCGTGGTGATGCGCACGGCCAGGACGCCGACATGCTCCGCGCGCTGGTTGCGCCGGTTCTCCGACACCACCAGGCAGGGCTTGTAGGCGGGCTTGCCGCCCTCTTCGACGCCCAGGTCCGTCCAGTAGACCCGCCCTCGTAGGAGAGCCGTCACAGGCCACCCGCTCACCGATCGCCGCGCTCACGCCGCCGCAGGGCGGCTCGGACGGCCACCTCCTCGGGGTCGGTCTGCGTCCAGGCCACGAAGGCGTCGTACGCAGCCTCTTCCGCGTCTGCCGCAAGGATTTCCAGCCCCTTCTCCACGGCAGCCTCCAGCACCGCCGCCTCGCTGGCCATGGTGCCGGTCTTCTCGTACTGCTGGGCCCGGAGAAGGCCGAGCCGCTTCTCGCCGACACCCGAGAGCCTGACGCTCTTGCGCGCCTGCGTCGTCCTCTGCGGCGGGCTCTTCGTGGTCTTCGTCTTCGTCATGAACACAGCGTGCGTCACCACGTTGCTGCACACAAGTGCATCACATGGATGGTGCGTGTGATCAGGTGCCGGTCCTCGCAGTCCCAGGCCGTCCCCGGTTCGCGACAACACAGCCCAAGACAAGGCACGGAGGTCAGGTGAATGCCAGAAGCCCGCCATCCCAAGATCATGGCGACCGGCGTCTCCGCAGGTCAGACGGTCGGGGTAGCCGGATTCGAACCGGCGGCCTTCCGCTCCCAAAGCGGACGCGCTACCAAGCTGCGCCATACCCCGCTCCCGGGCCGTCCGCGCCGGCGCGCGGCGGGTCGGTCGGGGCAGGCACGAGGCTATCCCCGGTTCGCGGCGGCCTCCCGCCGTGCTCCGCGGGTGTAGCTCAATGGCAGAGCCCCAGCCTTCCAAGCTGGTCATGCGGGTTCGATTCCCGTCACCCGCTCTCG
>JBQGCR010000137.1:0-2257 GCA_052038585.1 Kineosporiaceae bacterium | reverse complement strand
CCCGCGCCGGCCGCGCCCGCGGCGCTCCGCGACCGGGGTCACGGTGCGGCGCACCCGCCGCCGGTCGCCGCGGCGGCCGTCGGAGGCCCGCAGCGCGCGCTCGACGAGCTCGGCGAGGTGGCCGGTGACGACGTCCGGGTGCTCGAGCATGACGAGGTGCCCGGCGTCGCGGACGACGACGTGCTCGGCGCCCGGGACGAGCCGGACGATCTCCTCGCTGTGCTCCGGCGGGGTGAGCAGGTCCGCGTCCCCGACGAGCACGAGGACCTCGCGGCCGTCGAGCGCGGCGAGCGCCTGCCGCTTGTCGTGCGCGCCGAACGTCGGGAAGAACTCCGAGATCGTCGCGACCGTCGTCGAGGCGATCATCTGCGCCGTGAAGTCGACGAGCGCCTGCGAGACCGGCGAGGCGTAGGAGTACCGCCGCACGAGCACGGACTCCAGGTCGCTGCCGAGCCGGCGGCCGCGCTCGACGAGGCCGGCCCCGCGGCCGGCGACCTGGACGGCGGCGGGGGCGAGCTTCTGGACGAGACGGCCGAGCCGCGGGACGCCGAAGTCGACCTGGGCGAGGCCGCCCGCGCTGGTCGCGACGAGGGCGACGCCGACGACCCGCTCGGCGACGAGGTCCGGCCGGTCCTGGGCGAGCGACATGACCGTCATCCCGCCCATGGAGTGCCCGACGAGGACGACGGGACCGTCCGCGGCGAGGGCGTCGACGACGCGCGACAGGTCCCGGCCGCACTGGTCGATCGTCGCGCTGTCCTCCGGGCCGTTCGCGGAGCGTCCGTGCCCGCGCTGGTCCCACAGGACGAGCCGGAACCGGCCGCGCAGCGCCTTGCGCTGGTAGTGCCACGAGTCGAGGTTGAGCGCGTAGCCGTGGCTGAGGACGACGGTGAGCGGGGCACCGCGGTGCCGGACGGCCCGCTCGGGGTCGACCTCGTCGACCTCGGCGTGCAGCTTCGTGCCGTCGTCGGCGAGGACGGTGTGCGGGACGCCGCGCAGCGAGCCGAAGGCCACGCCGTCGCCGTCGTCCGTCGAGTGCTCCTCGCGGCCGGGCAGCAGCGGGCGGCCCATCGCCGCGCGCTCGGCCGCGACGCCGACGGCCGCCCCGATCCCCGCGGCGGCGAGGCCGACCCCGAGGGACAGCAGGCCGACCCGCCGGCCGCCCGGGCCGCCCGGCGTCGCCGCGCTCACGGCTGCCCCACCCAGAGCCGGGGCAGCCGGTGCCCGAGCCGGGTGACGACCTCGTACGAGATCGTCCCGGCGGCCTGCGCCCAGTCCTGCGCCGTCGGGCCGCCGTCCCGGCCGTCGCCGAGCAGGACGGCGACGTCGCCCTCGCGCACCGCCGCCGGGTTGCCCGGGCCGACGTCGACGACGACCTGGTCCATGCACACCCGCCCGCTGACCCGCCCGTCGAACGGGCCGGCGGCCGAGACGATCCGCACCGGTCCGGCGTTGCCCGCGTGGCGCGGGACGCCGTCGGCGTAGCCGAGCGGGACGAGCGCGAGCGTCGTCGCGGCGTCGGTGGTGTACGTGTGGCCGTAGGAGACCCCGGCGCCGGCCGGGACGTCCTTGACGAGCGCGACCCGGGCCGCGAGCGTCATCGCCGGGCGCAGGCCGTAGTCGGCCGGGGCGCCGAGGTCCGGCACCGGGGACAGGCCGTAGCAGGCCAGGCCGGGCCGGACGAGGTCCAGGTGGGCGTCCGGGTTGGTCAGCGTCGCAGCGGAGTTCGCGAGGTGGCGCAGCTCGGGGCGGGCCCCGAGGCGCTCGGCGCGGGCCACCGCGTCGGCGAACGCGGCGGTCTGGGCGCGGACCGTCGGGTGCTGCGGGGCGTCCGCCCAGGCGTAGTGCGAGAACAGGCCGGCGAGCCGGACGACCCCCTCGGCCTCCAGGCGCAGGGCGGCGCGCACGAGGTCCTCGAGGCCGTCGAGCGGGACCCCGTTGCGGGACAGGCCGGTGTCGACCTTGACCTGGATGCGGGCGGTGCGGCCGGTCGCCCGGGCGGCGGCCTCGACCTCGGCGAGGGCCCACGGGCTGCTCACCCCGAGGTCCACGCCGTGCCGGACGGCGTCGTCGAAGCGGTCCCCGGGGACGGTGAGCCAGGACAGCAGCGGCGCGTCGACCCCGTTCTCCCGAAGGCGGATCGCCTCGTCGAGCTGCGCGGTGCCGAGCCAGGCCGCACCGCCGGCGAGCGCCGCGCGGGCGCAGGGCACGAGGCCGTGCCCGTAGGCGTCGGCCTTGACGACGGCCATGACCTGCG
>JBQGCR010000136.1:0-5290 GCA_052038585.1 Kineosporiaceae bacterium | reverse complement strand
GCCAGGTCGGTGGCCGTCCGCAGCGGCGTCGTCACGGGGATCCCGCCGACGATCGTGATCTCGTCGGGGCGGAGCTTGACCTCGTGCGCCTCCACCCCGCCGAGGCGAGGCGGCTGCGTTCCCTCAGGGACGAGGCAGGTGACGACGTGCGCCTCGTGCCTCACCTCCCCCACGTAGCAGTCGATGCCGTAGACCCTGGCGGCGGACCGGTAGCCGATCGCCGCGCCCGACCGCAGGAGCAGCGCGAGGCCCTGCGCCCGCACGAGGTCGTCGTCGGTGGTCCGGACGTCGGCGTAGACCTCCGGGAACAGTCGGCGCACGAGGCCCTTGTCGACGGCCTCGGCGGCGAGCCGCTTCGACCAACCGACGGAGGACGGGATGAAGGGCGCCCCGTCGGCGATGAGTGGAGAGACAGGTGTGCTGGTCACGGCGCCGCATCCTGCCGCTTCTCGACTCGGGGCGTCTCCGGTTATCCACAGGGTGCGGAGTCGGCGGGACTGGGTGCGGAGTCGGCGGGACTGTGTGCGGAGTCGGCGGTCAGGGGTGGGGGGTTGGGTGGGGGTTTGGGTGAGGGGGGTGGGTTAGGAGTTCTGTGTTGCGGAGGCTTGTTTGGGCGTCTGGGGGGAGGGTCGCCGGGGCGTGGTGGAGGACGACGGAGCCGCCGGCGACGAGGGGGGCGAGCCAGTCGAGCTCGTCGCCGGACGTCGCGTCGACGAGCACCCGGGACGTCCCGTCGTAGCCGCGCTCGGCGGCGCGCGACCGGGCGCGGGTCACGGCGTCGGTGCCGGCGGGGCGGACGACGGGCACGAAGGCGTCGGGCTGCAGCCGGGTCGCCGTCGTCGCGTCGAGGGCGCCCGGCGGCACGTCGCCGTCCCAGGTCACGGCGAGCGCGGGGAGCGCGAGCAGCGCCAGGCGGACCGACGGGGCGGACGCGGCGGCACGGGCCGCCGAGTCGGTGACGACGACGTCGGCGTCGCCGTCGACGACCGGCTCCGCACCGACCGCCCACGCCGCGAGCCACCACACGACCGCCCGCCAGTGGCCGGGCAGGGCGACGACGACGGCGTCGCCCGGCGTGACGTCGAGCTCGTCGACGAGCAGGTTCGCGGTCTTGGCGACCCAGTTGTCGAGGACCTTCCCGGACAGCTCGACCCGCTCGCCGCCGGGGCCGTACCAGGTCAGACGGGGACGGGTCGGGTCGGCCGTCCGGAGCCGTTCGAGGAGGAAGATCACGTCGTCCAGCGCAGCCACCGCCCAGACGCTACCCTCCCGGGCCATGTCCGCCGTCCCACGGGTGAGCGCCGCGCTCCTCGCCGCCTGCACGTCCCGGCCGGCCCGCTGGCTGTTCGCGACCCTCGCGATCGGCCTCGCGGTCTGGGCCGTCGCCCGTGACCGCGCCCAGGTCGCCGAGGCGCTCGGCCGGCTCGACGCCGGGACGCTCCTCGCCGCGGCGGTCGCGACGGTCGCCTCGATCGCCGCCGCCGCCCAGATCTGGTGGGTCGCCCTGGACGACCTCGGCGACCGCCTCACCCGCTGGGACGCCTCGCGGATCTTCCTCGTCGCCCAGCTCGGCAAGTACGTGCCCGGCAGCCTCTGGGAGGTCGCCGTCCAGGCCGAGATGGCCCGCGACCGCGGCGTCCCGCGCGGACGCGCCGTCGTCGCCGGCGTCGTCATGATGCTCGTCCAGGTGGGCAGCGGCGCGGCCGTCGCGCTGGCCACCGTCGCGCTCCTGCCCGACCTGCCCGGGGCGCTGCCCGCGGCGGCCGCCCTCGTCGTGCTGCCGCTCGTGCTGCTCCACCGGCGCGTCCTCGGCCGGGTCGCCGGCCGGGCTCTGGCCGCCGTCGGCGCCGAGCCGCTCGCCGCTCACCCGAGCCTGGCGGGGACGGCGCGCGGGCTGGGCTGGGGCGTGCTGTCCTGGCTGGCCGGCGGCGTCCAGCTCTGGGTCGTGGCCCGGGCCCTCGGCGCCGAGCCGGGCGTGCGGACCCTCGCCGTCTGCGCCGGGGCGTACGCCGTCGCGTGGGTCGTCGGCGCGGCGGTCTTCGTCGTCCCGGCCGGCGCCGGGGCGCGCGAGGTGACGCTGGCCGCGGCCCTCGCCGGCGTGCTCGGCCCGGGCGAGGCGCTCGTCGTCGCCCTGCTGTCCCGCGTCCTCTTCACCGTCGGCGACCTCGCCGGCATCGTCCTCGGCGTCGGGGCTCGTGCTGCGCTGCGCGAGGCGCGCGACCTACCCTGAGGACGTGGGCCCGGAGACCGTCGCGAGCACCGGCGGGCTGGGCCGCACCTGGGTGCCCGGACGCCAGGTCAGCGTCCGCGCGACGCTGTCGACGCTCGTCCGCGGCGCCGGGGACCCCACCCACACGACGACGACGGACGGCTCGTTCTGGCGGGCCACCCGCACGCCGGACGGGCCGGCGACGCTGCGCCTGCAGACCCGGCCGGCGGACGGCGAGGTCGTCGCGACCGCCTGGGGCCCGGGGGCCGGGTGGGTGCTCGACGGCGTCCCGGAGCTGCTCGGGGCGCGCGACGACGACACCGGGTTCGTCCCCGCCGCCGAGCACCCGCGGCTCCTCGCCGCCCGGCGGGCGCGGCCGGGATGGCGGGTGCCGCGCAGCCGGGCCGTCGTCGAGGCGCTCGTCGCGGCGGTCGTCGAGCAGCGCGTCACGGGCAAGGAGGCCTTCGCCGCCTACCGCACGCTCGTCCGCCGGCACGGGGAGGCGGCTCCTGGGCCGGGCGCCGCGCTCGGCCTCGTCGTCCCCCCGTCGCCGCAGCAGTGGCTCGCGGTCCCGAGCTGGGAGTGGCTCCAGGCCGGGGTCGACGGCGCGCGCAGCCGCGTCGTCATGCACGCCTGCCGCGTCGCCGACCGGCTCGAGGCGACCGTCGACCTCGACGGCGCCGAGGCGGCCCGGCTGCTGCGCACCGTGCCCGGGGTCGGCGTCTGGACCGCCGCCGAGGTGCGCCAGCGGGCCCACGGCGACGCCGACGCCTTCTCGTTCGCCGACTACCACGTCGCGAAGAACGTCACGTGGGCGCTGACGGGCACGGTGGGCGACGACGCCGAGTGCGCCCGGCTCGTCGAGCGCTACCGCGGCCACCGCTACCGGGTGCAGCGCCTGCTCGAGCTCGACGGCGCGGGGCGGCCGCGCCGCGGGCCGAGGATGACGCTGCCGACGCACCTGCCGGGCCGCCGGCCGCGCTGAGCGGGCGGCCGTCACTCTCGCGGAGGGGTGCGCGCACGCACCGTGGCCGGGTGCAACCCGGTGTGTAACTGGTCGTTGACACCGACGCGCGGACGCGACAGAGTGCGCACACCCACCCCGAGAAGGAGGAGTCAATGCCGTCTCCCCGCCGTGCCCGCCGTTCCCGTACCGCCGCCCTCGCCCTGCTCCCGGTGGCCGCCGTCGGCCTCGCCGCCCCTGCGTCGGCGCGGACCGTCGGTCCGGCGGTGGCCGCGACGACGACCACGACGACCTGCCCGACCGACGGCATCCTGCCGTTCACGGCGGCGTTGACGAACGGCACCTTCCAGATCGGCAAGAACGCGAAGTCGACTGGCGCGTCCGCGACGGCCTGCGGCACGATCACGACCAACGCGGCCGGCGAGCTCGTCTCGGTGATCAAGCGCGGCAACCTCAAGTTCAAGCCGACGTCGACCAAGCTCCTCCTGCTCACGCTGCCCACCGTCATCAAGCCGACGGCGAACGTCACCGGCCCGACCGTCCTCGGCGACGACGGCTCGATCTCGACGACGCTGCGCAGCAAGGTCATGGTCACCGTCGACGTCTTCGGCGCGAAGTGCTCCTTCCCGCTCGACCTCACGCTGACGACGGGCAAGTCCGGCTCCCTGACCGGCTCGCCGCTCAAGGACGACGGCTCGGGCAAGCTCGTCGGCAAGGTCGTGTCCAACGACTTCACGGTCCCGAAGTTCACCTCGAGCACCACGTGCCCGGCGATCATCTCCGAGTCGAGCAACCTGCTCGTCGGCACGCCGCTGGCGGCCGGCGCGTCGTCGGCCTCCTTCGACATCGCGCTCACCCTGCCGAGCTGACCCGGCAGGTCCCCGCACGGCCCGGGTGGAGGGCGTCGAGCAGCGCGGCAGCGCGCCGCTCGGCGCCCTCCCGCTCGTCCGGGGTCCACGGACGCAGGGGGCGCAGGACGACGTCGACGACGTCGGCGCGCCGCACCGGCGCCCACGTCCCCGCGACGAAGCCGTCGAGCA
Organism: Kineosporiaceae bacterium; assembly: GCA_052038585.1. Classification (GTDB taxonomy): domain Bacteria; phylum Actinomycetota; class Actinomycetes; order Actinomycetales; family Kineosporiaceae; genus JBQGCR01. The sequence goes on along the minus strand of JBQGCR010000136.1, from coordinate 1,077 downwards.
GGACCGTCCCGGCGACGATCCCGTTGCTGCTGATGACGTCGGTGACCGGCACGTCCCCGAGCACCCGGCGCCGGTCGGCGTGCGACAGGACGGCCGCGTCGAACGGCGCGAGGAGGACCGGCGGGGCGGGCACGTCCGGGTCCGGGGACCGGTCCGGGTCCTCGGCGAGCTCGGCGAGGTCGAGCAGCTCGGCGCCGTCCTCGCCGGCGACCGGCACGAGCCGGTCGCCGAGAGCCGTTGCGGCGGAACGGAGCCCGGTCACCCCGAGGCACTTCTGCGCGTCGGCGAGGCTCGCCGGGCCGAAGGCGGCCAGGTAGCGGACGAGCGCCTCGGCCGGGCGCATCGCCGGGGCCTGCGCGCTGCCCGGCACCCAGTCGGCGAGGTCGAGGTGCACCGGCGGCCCGGTGCGACCCCAGATCCCGCGCGGCGGCACCTGGACGAGCGGCACGAGGGACCGCGCCGCCCGGGCGAGGACGGCCGGGTCGCGGTCCGGCCAGCGCCGGGCGAGGGTCTCGCCGATCCCGCCCACGGCGAGCGGTCCGGCGGCGAGCGCCTCCCGGGTCAGCGCGGCGAGCTCGGCCCGGTCGAGCCCGGCGAGCCCGCCGCGCCAGGCGGTGAAGGCCTGTCGCTCGAGCCACGGGGCGAGGTAGGCGCGCAGCGGACCGGCGTCGGCGGCGCTCACGGCGTGGATCGTCGAGCGGTGCAGCGCGAGCCGGACGACCTCGCGCCGCCCGACGGCGGCCGACAGGTCCGCCGGGTCGAACCCGGCGAGGCGGGCGGCCAGCGCCCAGTAGGGCGGCTCGGGGTTCTGCGACTGCAGCCCGAAGAGGTGCTCGACGGCGCGGACGACGCCCGCCGTCCCCGGCCCGACCGCCCGTGGCGCGAGGAGCCACTGCCGCGCGAGCAGGGCCCGGTTCAGCCGCCGCCGGACGTCCACGCCCCGACGCTAGCCCGTCGTCCCGTCGGCGACCGTCGTCCCGGTCGTCGGGCGCCCGGAGCGCGCCCGACCGGTGATGTAAAACCCACGACCCTTGATGTTAACCCGGGGGGGTGGGGGGTGTCCACCACAACCGCGGG
>JBQGCR010000135.1:0-7680 GCA_052038585.1 Kineosporiaceae bacterium | reverse complement strand
CCGGAGGTCCGGGTCATCGCCACCGAGGACCAGCTCCTCAAGGAAGAGGGAGCGGGACGGCCCGACGTCGACGGGTGGGGGCCCGTCGCCTGGACCACCGGGGACCAGTGGCTGTGCACCGCGATCCTGCGCTGGCTGCGCCTCAGCCCCACCGGCGGAGTGCTCTTCGTCGGCCGGGCCCGCAGGAACGCCACCCTCGCCCAACGCGCGGCGCTGCACGTGCGCGACCGGGGGTGCGTCATCCCCGGCTGCACCGTCCCGGCCAAGCTCTGCGACGCCCACCACGTCAACCCCTGGGAGAACGGCGGCCGCACCGACCTGACCAACCACGCCCTGCTCTGCCGACGACACCACAGAGAGCTCCACCACGGACGCTGGCACATCACCATCGACAACGACACCGCCTGGGTCACCGCCCGCGACGACCCCCTCACCAGACGCATCCGCAACCTCCGCCACCGCACCCACCCCCGACGGGAGTAGGGGCGTCGGCGCAGCGCCCGAGGCTGCCGCTCACCTCTCGCCAGTCCTTCCGCTCACGTCGATGTGCGGTCGAGTAGCCGTCGCTCGGCTCAGGCGTCTTCTGTCCGTGCCCTGCGCGGAGCAACCTCACCACAGGTGGTGGCACCGGACCTGAGCCTCGAGGCCCGCCCTAGGGCGTCGACGCCTGTCGCCGGCGCTCCCGGTAGGTGCGGGTCTTGTGGCGGTTGCCGCAGGTCTCCATGGAGCACCAACGGCCGCGGCCGCTGCGCGAGGTGTCATGGAAGGCCCAGCGGCAGTCGACGGCTGCGCAGAGCTTGATGCGTCTCCAGTCCCCTCGCGCTGCGCTGGAGGCGACGGTCTCGACGAGGACGTCCAGCCACGGGCGGCCGCAGTCGGCGGCCAGCCGAAGAGCGCCGGACGGGTCGGGAACGAGGCGCAACGGGTAGTCGGAGAGCGCGACCGAGGCATCGGCCGCATCCTGCGCGCCGGCAGAGGTGGAGAGCGTCTCGCGCAGAGCCGTCCGCAGGGCGACGGCGGCGGACAGGTCAGCCGCTTGCAGAGAGCCGGCGCCACCGGCGTCACGACCAACCCCTGTCTCGAGGCCGTGAGCAGCCAGCCAGTCCGCCAGCGCCTGCGGTGACGTGAGGTGCTCGCCGCCGACATGGCTCTCGCCGTGCCGGCGGAAGGTCCGCTCGTCGACCGTGTTGAGGAAGTCCTCGATCAGCTCCAGCCCATCCACGACACCACTATAAAGCGATACCGGTGTTGCCGATCTGGAACACCAGTGTTAGCTTTCACCGGTGTCGACTCCACCGTAGGAGGACCCGATGAGCCTGCTCGACATCTCCGACGCCGATCTCGACGATCTGCGGGGGCGCCTGCGGGCGACTCGCTGGGCGAAGCCGTGGCCGGTCGACCCCTGGCAGGCCGGCACCGACGGCGACGAGTTGCGCCGCCTGGTCGGCTACTGGGGCTCGTCCTACGACTGGCGCACGCACGAGGCCGCCATCAACGCCCTGCCCTCCGGGTTCTCCGACCTCGACGGCACGGCGGTGCACTACCTGCGCTTCGACGCCGAGACCCCGGGGCGCCTGCCGCTCCTGCTGGCCAACGGCTGGCCCAGCTCGTTCCTCGAGCTCACGGGCCTCGCCGACCGGCTGTCGACGCCGTCGCGGTACGGCGGTCGCGCGGAGGACGCCTTCACCGTCGTCGTGCCGTCGTTGCCGGGCTACGGCGTGGCACCGCCGCGACCGGCGCTCGGCGGACCGCCGTTCACGCACGACCTGTGGCACCGGCTCATGCACGACGTGCTCGGCTTCGACCGCTACGGTGCGCACGGGTCCGACATCGGCTCCGGCGACGTCACCCGGCTCGGCGAGGCTTACCCGGACGCGGTGGCCGGCCTCCACCTGACGGACGTGGCGGACCCGCTGACCTACGACCCGGCGAGCCTGACCGAGGAAGAACGCGAGTTCCTCCGGGCGACCGACGCCTGGGACGCCGCCGAGCGTGGGTACTCCCACGAGCAGCAGACCCGTCCGCTGACCCTCGCACAAGGGCTCTCCGACTCCCCGTCCGGCCTGCTCGCCTGGATCCTGGAGAAGTACCGGGCGTGGAGTGACTGCGACGGCGACGTGGCGGGCCGCTTCGGGGACGACTTCCTGCTGACCCAGGCATCGCTGTACTGGTTCACCAACGCCATCTCCGACTCGTTCCGGCCGTACTACGAGCGCCACCAGGGGTTCGTCCCACCGGTGCGCCGCGTGGACGTCCCGACGGCGGTGGCGCTGTTCCCCGCCGACATCGGCCGGCCGCAGCCGCGCAGCTGGGCCGAGCGGACCTATCGCGTCGAGCGCTACACCGTGATGCCGCGAGGCGGGCACTTCGCCGCCTACGAGGAGCCCCGGCTCCTGGCCGACGACATCACCGCCTTCTTCCGCAGCCTGGCGTAGGCCCACCGCTGCTCGGGTCGGCGCCGCCCTCCGCCCACGGCGAACGCCGGACTAGCAAGCGTGTAATCACCCGTTGCAACCACCATGACGAACGCTCTCGCAGTGCTCTTCCTCGACGACCAGGTCGTGCTGCCGGGCATGGTCGTCCCCGTCCAGCTCGAGCCGCCGGCCCAGGCCGCGCTCGACGCGGCGCGGGCCGCCCGGACAGGCCGCGAGCCCCTGCGGCTCCTCCTCGTCCCCCGCGTCGACGGACGCTCCGGCGTCGTCGGCACCGTCGCCGAGGTGACCCAGGTCGGGCGCCTGCCCGGCGGCGAGCCGGCCATGGTCCTGCGCGCCACCCACCGCGCGCAGATCGGCGGCGGCACCGTCGGACCCGGCGCCGCCCTGTGGGTCGAGACCGACGACATCACCCCGGCATCCCCGACGGCGAGGGCCCGCGAGCTCGCGGCCGAGTACAAGGCCGTCCTCACCTCGATCCTGACCGAGCGCGGTGCGTGGCAGGTGCTCGACGCCGTCCAGCAGATGACCGGGCCGGACGAGCTCGCCGACGCCGCGGGCTACGCCGGCTGGCTCGACACCGCCGCCAAGCTCCACCTCCTCGAGACGCTCGACGTCGAGGAGCGGCTCACCGGCCTGCTCGACACGGCGAAGACCTACCTCGCCGAGCTCGAGGTGAGCACGAAGATCCGTGACGACGTCCGCGAGGGCATGGAGAAGAGCCAGCGCGAGTACGTCCTGCGCCAGCAGCTCGCCGCGATCCGCAAGGAGCTCGGGACGCTCACCGGCGACGGGGACGACGACGCGAGCGCCGACTACCGCACCCGGATCGAGGCGGCCGACCTGCCCGAGGCCGTCCGCGAGTCAGCGCTGCGCGAGGCGGACCGGCTCGAGCGCACGTCCGACGCCTCCCCCGAGGGCGGGTGGATCCGGACCTGGCTCGACACCGTCCTCGACCTCCCGTGGGCGACCCGCACCGACGACACGACCGACGTCGCCGCGGCCCGGGCCGTCCTCGACGCCGACCACACCGGCCTCGACGACGTCAAGGACCGCATCGTCGAGCACCTCGCCGTCCGCACCCGCCGCGCGCAGCGCGGGCTCGACGTCGTCGGCGGTCGCGGCTCGGGCGCCGTCCTCGCCCTCGTCGGCCCGCCCGGGGTCGGCAAGACCTCGCTCGGGGAGTCCGTCGCGCGTGCGCTCAGCCGGAAGTTCGTCCGCGTCGCGCTCGGCGGCGTCCGCGACGAGGCGGAGATCCGCGGCCACCGCCGCACCTACGTCGGCGCCCTGCCCGGACGCATCGTCCGCGCCGTCAAGGAGGCCGGCTCGATGAACCCCGTCGTCCTCCTCGACGAGATCGACAAGGTCGGCGCCGACTACCGCGGCGACCCCGCGGCCGCCCTGCTCGAGGTGCTCGACCCGGCGCAGAACCACACGTTCCGCGACCACTACCTCGAGCTCGACCTCGACCTGTCCGACGTCCTCTTCCTCGCCACGGCCAACGTCGCCGAGACGATCCCCGAGGCGCTCCTCGACCGGATGGAGGTCGTCCGGCTCGACGGCTACACCGAGGACGAGAAGGTCGCGATCGCCCGCGACCACCTCCTGCCCCGCCAGCTCGAGCGCTCCGGCCTGACGGCCGAGGAGGCGACGGTGGACGACGACGCCCTGCGCGTCCTCGCCGCGCAGTACACCCGCGAGGCCGGCGTCCGGCAGCTCGAACGGGCCGTCGGGAGGGTCCTGCGCAAGGTCGCGACGAGGCTTGCGACGCAGCAGACCGGTTCTGCCGCAACGGCACCGGTGAGGGTCGGGGCGGACGACGTCCGCAGCTACCTCGGGCGACCCCGCTTCACCTCCGAGGTCGCCGCCCGCACCGCGGTGCCGGGCGTCGCGACGGGCCTGGCCGTCACCGGCGCCGGCGGCGACGTGCTCTTCGTCGAGACCGCGCTCATGGACGGCGAGCCCGGGCTGACCCTGACCGGCCAGCTCGGCGACGTCATGAAGGAGTCGGCGTCGATCGCCCTCAGCCACCTGCGCGCCGACGGACCGGCGCTCGGCGTCGACCCGGGTGCGCTCGCGGGACGGCGCGTCCACGTCCACTTCCCGGCAGGGGCGGTGCCGAAGGACGGCCCGTCGGCCGGGGTGACGATGACGACGGCGCTCGCCTCGCTGCTCACCGGCCGGCTCGTCCGGGCCGACGTCGGGATGACCGGCGAGGTCTCGCTGACCGGCCGCGTGCTGCCCATCGGCGGGGTCAAGCAGAAGCTCCTCGCCGCGCACCGGGCCGGGCTGACCGACGTCGTCCTGCCGCGCCGCAACGAGCCCGACCTCGACGACGTGCCGCAGGCCGTCCTCGAGCAGCTCACCGTCCACCTCGTCGACGACGTCAGCGAGGTCCTGGCAGTCGCCCTCGAGCCGGCCGCGGCGGGCCGGGCCGTCGAGGCAGCGTGACTTCGCCTGTCCCCCAACGATCTTGACCGGCGACGACTAGGGTCGGCGGTGGACGGAGCCGAGGTGGCGCCGCCACGACAGGGGGATCATGAACATGCGTCAGCGTCTCGCGGCGACAGGTACGGCGATGCTCGCCGCGTGCGCGGTCGGCCTCGCCGCACCTGCGTCCGCCGCCGACGTCCTCGTCGGCATCGGCGCCAAGCCCAAGGTGACGAGCTGGGGGGTCACCTACCGGTTCGTGCACTCCGGCCAGGTGCTGACGATGGTCGGGGCCATCCGGCCGGCCCGGGCGACGAACCTGACCCTGCAGTACTCCACCGACGGCCGGACCTGGATCAGCCAGCTCGGCCGCAACACCGACGCCGCCGGGAACACGACCGCCGACCTGCGCCCGACGTCCACCCGTTCCTACCGATGGGTCTGGTACGGCGACGGCGTGCACAGCCCGGTGGTGTCGAGCGGCCTGAGGCCGACGGTGTTCCCGGCGCTGCGCAGCTACCCGAACTGCACGGAGCTCAACAGGTACTACGCCCACGGGGTCGGCCGGCCGAACGCGGACGACTCGACGACCGGCACGAAGGTGCGCACGTTCCTCCCGTCCTCCGCCGCCTACGCGCTCAACGACGGCGGCGCCGGCCAGTCCGACCTCGACCGGGACAACGACGGGATCGCCTGCGAGAAGGCCTGACTCTCGCCGTCACGCGACGAGGACGACGGCGAGCGGGGTCCCGGCCACCGGTGTCGACGCACCGGGGACGGGACCCCGCTCGCGCAGCAGGGTGCCCGTCGTCAGGTCCGGCCGGTTGCCCGCGACGACGCGGCCCTGGGCGTTGACGACGGCGGCCGGCAGGCCCACCTGGCCCAGGGCCGGGGCGAGCAGCCGCTCGAGGTGCCGCGCCGGGACGTCGGCGCCGACGACGCCGACCGTGCCGGAGCCGGTGAGCACCGGGGCGGTGAACGTCAGGGTGTACTCGTCGGTGCACAGGTAGTCGACGTACGGGCCCGTGACGTGGGGCAGGCCGGTGCGGCTCGGCACCTCGAACCACGGCAGCAGCGTGTAGTCCCGGAAGCCGTCCGCGTCGGCGTCGGTCTCGACGACGAGCCGGACGGCCTGGTGCCCCTCCCGAACCGGCCCGGCCGTCCACCACTCGACCCAGTGGGCGGGGTCGCACAACGCGTTCGGCGCCGCGACGACCCCGGCGCCGACGACCGCCCCGCCGACCGCGCCGAGGGTGGCGCGCACCGGCTCCTCGAGCGGGGCGAGGTCGCGCCGGGCGACGGGCGCACCGGGCGCGAAGAGCGCGTGGGCGCACCCGCGCAGCCGGTCGACCCCGGCGAAGACCTCGGCGGACAGCGCGGCGACGGCGTCGACGACGCCCTGCGCGGCACCGGCGCTCATCGCCCCACCTCCGCCAGCCACAGCGCCCCGAGCCAGGCCGCGGCGTCCCGGACGTGGTCGACGACGGCGGCCCGGGCGGCCTCGGCGTCCCCGCGTGCCACGGCGTCGGCGAGCCGGGCGTGCTGCTCGACGCAGCGGGCGTGGACGTCGTCGTCCTGGAGCGGCAGCCACAGCAGCGGGCCGGCCTCGGCCTGCAGGTCCAGCTCGGCCCGGGTCAGCCGGGCCGACTGGCCGGCCGCCGCCACCTCGACGTGCAGGTGCCCCTCGGCGCGCCGTCGGGCACCGGCGTCCGGGGCCTCGGCGAAGCGCCTGCCGCACAGCCGGATCCGGGCGACGTCGTCGTCGTCCGCCCGCTCCGCGGCGAGGGCCGCGGCCGCCCCCGAGACCGCGGCGTAGTGGTCCGCGAGGTCGCGCAGCTCGCTCGGCGCAAGGTCGGCGAGCCGGGCCCGCACCGACGCGTCGGCCGACCCCGCCGGGGCGGTGACGAAGGACCCGCCACCCCGTCCGCGGCGGGTCGTCACGAGGCCCTGCTCGCGCAGCACCGTGAGCGCCTCCCGCACGGTGACGGTCGAGACCCCGAAGGACGCCGCGAGGTCCGCCTCGCTCGGCAGCTGCTCGCTGTCGCGCAGGAAGCCGAGCGCGATCGCGTCGGCGAGCCGCCGGGTCACCGCCTCGACGCGGCCGCCGCTGTCGAGCGGGGTGAAGATCATGTCGCGGGCGCGCACGGAGGCGCCCCGCGGGGACCCCGCCACCCGACCACCGCCTCGCCGTCGCCCGACGCCGCTCCCACCGGACCGGGCGGGCGCCGAAACACAATCGTGACCGACACCCGCTTGTCCGTTGACATATGAAGCCATAGTTTTTCCGCCGTCGTCCACCCCCGGAGGTGACCGTGAGCGTCCCCGTCGTCAGCGTCCGCGGCCTGCGCAAGGAGTTCGGCTCCGGCGAGGGGCGCGTCGTCGCCGTGGACGGCGTGGACCTCGACGTCGCCGAGGGCGAGTTCGTCACGCTGCTCGGGCCGTCCGGCTCGGGCAAGACGACGGTGCTGCGGATGGTCGCCGGGTTCGAGCAGCCGACGGCCGGCGAGATCCGGCTCCGGGGACAGGACGTGACGACGGCGGCCCCGTTCGACCGCGACGTCAACACGGTCTTCCAGGACTACGCGCTGTTCCCGCACCTGAGCGTCCTCGGCAACGTCGAGTACGGGCTGCGCGTCAAGAAGGTGCCCAAGGCGCAGCGGCGCGAGCGGGCGCTGGAGGCGCTGCGCGGCGTCCGGCTCGAGGGGTACGAGAAGCGTTCTCCCGCACAGCTGTCCGGGGGCCAGCGCCAGCGCGTCGCGCTGGCCCGGGCGCTGGTCAACCGCCCGTCGCTGCTCCTGCTCGACGAGCCGCTCGGCGC
>JBQGCR010000134.1:0-2350 GCA_052038585.1 Kineosporiaceae bacterium | reverse complement strand
GCGACGCCACTCCCCCGGACCGCGCCGCCCGCCTCGCCCGCCTCGCGCCCGGCGCCCGGCCCCCGTCCCCCGCGCTCGAGGTCGCCGCGTGGACCGCCGCCGCGAGCCTGCTCGTCGCGCCGACCCTCGCCGTCGTCCTGCCCTGGCTCACCCGCGCCCTGGCCCCCTGACCGCGGGCGGTGCGCGCGACCGGCGATCTGTCGGTCCCGCCCTCTAGGCTCCGAGCACCCGAGCGGGAGGAGCCCCAGCGTGACGAGCCAGCACGTCGCCGACAGCCACGAGGTCATCCGCGTCGTCGGCGCCCGGCAGAACACCCTGCGCGACGTCAGCCTCGAGCTGCCCAAGCGCCGGCTCACCGTCTTCACCGGCGTCTCCGGCTCGGGCAAGAGCAGCCTGGTCTTCGGCACGATCGCCGCGGAGTCGCAGCGGCTCGTCAACGAGACCTACAGCGCGTTCGTCCAGGGCTTCATGCCGACGCTCGCCCGGCCGGACGTCGACGTGCTGGAGAACCTCACGACGGCGATCGTCGTCGACCAGTCCCGGATGGGCGGCGACGTGCGCTCCACCGTCGGCACCGCGACCGACGCGGGGGCGATGCTGCGCATCCTCTTCAGCCGGGTCGGGCAGCCGCACGTCGGCTCGCCGCAGGCGTTCTCCTTCAACGTCGCGTCGGTGAGCGGGTCCGGCGCCGTGACGTTCGACAAGGCCGGGCGCACGGTCAAGGAGCGGCGCAGCTTCGAGCTCGTCGGCGGCATGTGCCCGCGCTGCGAGGGCCGCGGCGCGGTGAGCGACATCGACCTCTCGGCGCTCTACGACGAGACGAAGTCCCTCGCCGAAGGCGCGCTCACCGTGCCCGGCTACACGATGGACGGCTGGTACGGGCGGATCTTCGCCGGCAGCGGCTACTTCGACATGGACAAGCCCATCGCCCGGTACACCCGGCGCGAGCTCGACGACCTCCTGCACCGCGAGCCGACGAAGATCAAGGTCGACGGCATCAACCTCACGTACGAGGGCCTCGTCCCGCGGCTGCGGCGCAGCGTGCTGAGCAAGGACGTCGACTCGCTCCAGCCGCACGTGCGCGCGTTCGTCGAGCGCGCCGTGACGTTCGCGACGTGCCCCGAGTGCGAGGGCACCCGGCTGAGCGAGCTCGCGCGCTCCTCGCGCGTCGCCGGGGTGAACATCGCCGAGGCGAGCGCCTGGCAGATCAGCGACCTCGCCGCGTGGGTGCGCGGCCTCGACGAGCCGACCGTCGCGCCGCTGCTCACCTCGCTGCGGCACACGCTCGACTCCTTCGTCGACGTCGGCCTCGGCTACCTCTCGCTCGACCGGCCCTCGGGCACGCTGTCCGGCGGCGAGGCCCAGCGGGTCAAGATGATCCGCCAGCTCGGGTCGTCGCTCACCGACGTCACGTACGTCTTCGACGAGCCCACCGTCGGGCTGCACCCGCACGACATCGGCCGGATGAACGAGCTGCTGCTCCGGTTGCGGGACAAGGGGAACACCGTGCTCGTCGTCGAGCACAAGCCGGAGACGATCGCCATCGCCGACCACGTCGTCGACCTCGGGCCCGGGGCCGGCAGCGCCGGCGGCACCGTCGTCTACGAGGGCGACGTCGAGGGTCTGCGCACCAGCGGCACGCTGACCGGCCGGCACCTCGCCGACCGGACGACGACGAAGGCGTCCGTCCGCACCGCGACCGGCACCCTCGCCGTGCGCGGGGCGAGCACGCACAACCTGCGCGACGTCGACGTCGACCTGCCGCTCGGCGTCCTCGTCGCGCTCACCGGGGTCGCCGGGTCCGGCAAGTCCTCGCTCGTCCACGGCTCGGTGGCCGGGCAGGAGGGCGTCGTCGTCGTCGACCAGACCCCGATCCGCGGCTCCCGGCGCAGCAACCCCGCGACGTACACCGGCCTGCTCGAGCCGGTCCGCAAGGCCTTCGCCAAGGCCAACGGCGTGAAACCGGCTCTCTTCAGCCCGAACTCGGAGGGGGCCTGCCCCGCGTGCAACGGCGCGGGCGTCGTCTACACCGACCTCGGGATGATGGCCGGCGTCGCGACGCCGTGCGAGGAGTGCGAGGGCCGCCGCTTCATGGCCTCGGTGCTCGAGCACCGGCTCGGCGGGCGCGACATCGCCGAGGTCCTCGAGAGGCCGGTCGTGGAGGCGCGCGCCTTCTTCGGCGAGGGTCCGGCCCGGACGCCGGCGGCCGTGACGGTGCTCGACCGGCTCGCCGACGTCGGCCTCTGCTACGTGCGGCTCGGGCACCCGCTGTCGACGCTGTCCGGCGGCGAGCGCCAGCGCCTCCAGCTCGCGTCGCACCTCGGCGACGCCGGGGCGGTGCTCGTCCTCG
>JBQGCR010000133.1:0-5805 GCA_052038585.1 Kineosporiaceae bacterium | reverse complement strand
GGGCCGCAGCGTCGTCGCGAACCCCTGGGTCTACACCCTGTCCCTGTGCGTCTACGCGACCTCGTGGACGTACTACGGCAGCGTCGGCCGCGCGGCGACGACCGGCCTGGGCTTCCTGCCGGTCTACCTCGGGCCGACGCTCATGGCGATGTGCTGGTGGGTCGTCCTGCGCCGCGTCCTCGTCCTGTCCCGCCGGGACCGGATCACGACGCTCGCCGACTTCGCCGCCGCCCGGTACGGGCGCTCCCGGGCCGTCGCCGTCCTCGTCACGCTCGTCGCCGTCGTCGGCGTCGTGCCCTACATCGCCCTCCAGCTCACGGCGACGGCGGCGACGTTCGACCTCGTCACCGACGGCGGCGGGGCCGGCGTGCCCGGCGGGACCGCGCTGTGGGTCGCCGTCGTCCTCGCGGCCTTCACGGTGGCCTTCGGCACCCGCCACCTCGACGCGTCCGAGCGCCACGAGGGCATGGTCGCCGCGGTCGCCGTCGAGTCCGTCGTCAAGCTCGTCGCGCTGCTCGCCGTCGGGGCCTGGGTCGTCCTCGGCCTGTTCGACTCCCCCGCCGACCTCTTCGCGCGGGCGGCGCAGGACGAGCGGACCGCCGGGCTGCTCACCGTCGCCGGCACGACCGGGTACGCCGAGTGGTTCTGGGTGCTGCTCGCCTCGGGCCTCGCCGCGCTGCTGCTGCCCCGGCAGTGGCAGGTCGCCGTCGTCGAGAACGTCGACGCGACCCACCTGCGCCGGGCCGTCAGCGGGTTCCCCGCGTACCTGCTCGTCATCAACCTCGGCGTCCTGCCCATCGCGCTCGCGGGCCTGCTCGTCGCCGCCCCGGGCACCGACGCCGACACGTACGTCCTGTCGCTGCCGCTCCAGGCCGGGCACGAGGCGCTCGCCCTCCTCGTCTTCGTCGGCGGCCTGTCGGCGGCGACCGGGATGGTCGTCGTCGAGACGGTCGCGCTGTCGACGATGGTCTCCAACGCCGTCGTCGTGCCGTGGCTGCTGCGCCCGGGGCGGCTGCGCGGGCGGTTCGAGGGCCGCGCCGACCTGTCCCGCGTCGTCCTGCGGACCCGCCGGCTGACGATCGTCGCGCTCGTCCTGCTCGGCTGGGGCTACGTGCTGCTCGCCGGTCAGGGCGTCGGGCTCGTGACGATCGGCCTCGTCTCGTTCGCCGCCGTCGCCCAGCTCGCCCCGGCCGTCCTCGGCGGCCTGTTCTGGCGCGGCGCCACCCGGCGCGGCGCCCTCGCCGGCACGTCGGCCGGGTTCGCCGTCTGGGCGTGGACGCTCCTGCTGCCCTCGGTCGCCCGCGACGGGCTCCTCCCGGCGCGGTGGGTCACCGAGGGCCCGTGGGGCGTGCGCGCGCTCGCCCCCGAGGGCCTGCTCGGGCTCACCGGCCTGGACCGGGTCACCCACGCGATGCTGTGGAGCAGCGTCGTCAACGTCGGGCTCTTCGTCGGGGTGTCCGTCCTGGGCCGGCCCGGGCCGGAGGAGCGCCTGCACGCCGCGCTGTTCGTCGACGCCGGCCGGCACGCCGGCACCGGCGCGCGTCCCTGGCGCTCGGTGGCGTCCGTCGGAACGCTCGCCGCGCTGCTCGAGCGCTTCGTCGGCGCGCCGGGCGCGGCCTCCGAGCTGGCCCGCGCCCCTGGGGGCCCGTATCCCGACCCGCAGGCCGCCGCCCCGGCCGGCCTCGTGCACCACGTCGAGGCGGTGCTCGCCGGCGCCGTCGGCACCGTCTCGGCCCGGCTGCTCGTCGCCTCGGTCGTCGAGGAGGAGCCGCTCGGGGTCGCCGAGGTCATCGACATCCTCGACGAGGCGTCGAAGGTCCGCGCCGCGAACGAGCGGCTGCGCGAGCTCGACCGGATGAAGGACGACTTCGTCTCGACCGTGAGCCACGAGCTGCGCACGCCGCTGACCTCGATCCGGGCCTTCTCGGAGATCCTCCTCGACGAGGACGACGACCTCACGCCCGAGCAGCGCCGGGAGTTCCTCGGCGTCGTCGTCGCCGAGACCCACCGCCTCACCCGGCTCGTCAACCAGGTCCTCGACCTGTCGAGGGTCGAGGCGGGTGCCTGGGACCTCGTCCCGGTCGACGTCGCGGACGTCGCCCGCCGGGCGGCGCGGTCCGAGGCGCAGGTGCTCGCCGAGCGCGGCCTCGACCTCGAGGTGTCGGCCCCGCACGATCCGGCCGTCGTCCTCGCGGACGCCGACCGGCTGCAGCAGGTGCTCGTCAACCTCCTCGCGAACGCCGGCCGCTTCGCGGAGACCCGCGTCGCGGTGACGGTCGAGGCGGACGGGTCGCAGGTGCTCGTGCACGTCGACGACGACGGGCCGGGCGTGCCGCCGGACCAGCGGGCCGCCGTCTTCGAGCGGTTCCACCAGGTCGTCGACGCCGAGCGCGGCCGGCCGGCGGGCACGGGCCTGGGGCTGCACATCAGCCGGCGGATCGCCGACCGGCTCGGCGGGCGCGTCGCCGTCGCCGACTCCCCGCTCGGCGGGGCACGCTTCACCGTGGGACTGCCCGTGGCGCGCACGGGCGCCGCGGCCCGACCGGAGGGAGCCGACCTGTGAGCGAGCGCGGACGCCGCGTCCTCGTCGTCGACGACGAGCCGAACATCGTGCTGTCGCTGGAGTTCCTCCTGCGCCGTGCGGGGTTCGAGACGGCGACGGCCGCGGACGGCGAGGCGGCGCTCGCCGAGGTCGACCGTTTCGCGCCGGACCTCGTGCTGCTCGACGTCATGATGCCGCGCCTGGACGGCCTCGCCGTGTGCCAGACGCTGCGGGCCCGGCCGGACGGCGGTCCCCGCGTCGTCCTGCTCACCGCCAAGGGCCGCGACAGCGAGGTCGCCAAGGGGCTGGCGCTCGGCGCCGACGCCTACGTGACGAAGCCGTTCTCCACGCGGGCCCTCATCGGCACCGTCCGCGACCTCCTCGACGGGGACCCGTCGTGACCGGGCGCGAGCGGATGGCGCTGCGGCCGCGCCGGGACGGCGGCCCCGTCCGGGCGCTGCGCGACCGCGGGCTGGTCTTCGCCGCCCTCGTCACCGGCTACGTCGTCGTGTGCGGCGCGTGGTTCGTCGTCCTCGTCGTCACCGCGCTCGACGCCCCGGACCGGTCGGCCGCCCGGGACGCCCTGGTCGGCGCCGTCGCCGACCAGGCGCCGCTGCTCGTCGGCGCGCTCGTCCTCGCGACCGTCGGCCTGTTCCTGCTCCTCGGGCGGGGCGTCGGCCGCTACGTCCTCGGCGTGCGCCGGCTCGCGGCCGACGTCCGGCTCGCGACCGGGGCCAACCCGGCGCACCGGGCGCGCGTCGAGGGGCCCGGCGAGCTCCGCGAGCTCGCCGCCGACGTCAACGCGCTGGCCGAGGCGCGTCAGCGGGCCGGCGACGCGGTCGCCGCGCTGGTCGCGGCGGCCGCCGCCGACGTCGAGGCCGAGCGCAGCCGGCTCGCCGCCCTCAGGGCCGAGCTCGACGCCGCCGTCGTCGTCACCCGCCCGGACGGCCGGGTGCAGCTCTACAACGCCGCCGCCCGCGCCCTCGCCGGCGACCCCGAGGCGCTCGCCCTCGGCCGCGGCGTCGACGCCCTCCTCGACCCCGACGTGCTCACCCACGCGGTCGAGCGGCTGCGTGCGGCCTCCCCCGCGCAGGACGGCGCCGGGCCGGTCCGGGTCGCCTCCCCGCGTCCGGACGGGCGGGTGCTGCGGGCCTCGGTCGCCGGCGTGCGGGCGGGGGACGGGGACCTCGTCGGCCTCGTCGTCGTCCTCGACGACCTCACGGCGCTCGCGCTCGCCGAGCAGGAGCGGGACCGGTTCCTGCGCGACGCGAGCCGCGCGACGCGCTCGCACGTCGCGAACATCCGGGCCGCGATCGAGACGGTGCTCGACTACCCGGACATGGACGCCGCGGAGCGCGACCGCTTCCTGCGCGTCGTCGAGGCGGAGGCGCGCGAGCTCGGGGACCGCGCGCAGGAGTGGTTCGCCGGGCGCTCGACGGCCACGGCGGCCTCGCTGCCCGCGGACATGAGCGCCGAGGACCTGCTCACCGTCCTCGCCGGCCAGGTCCGGCGGGCCGGGCTCGACGCCGAGGTGCTCGTCGCGGCGGACGCCCGGCCCCCGCAGGCGGTGTGGCTGCGGGTGGACAGCCACGCCCTCGGCCGCGCCGTCACCGCGCTGGCCTCGTGGGCCGTGCGGGACTGCGACGCCTCGGGCTTCGAGCTCGCCTACGACGAGCGTCGGGGGCACGCCGCGATCGACCTGCGCTGGTCCGGGGAGCCCGCGGGCCTGGGCACCTTCACGGCCTGGCTGGCCGCGCCGCTCGACGGCACCGGTGCCGGCCCCACCCTGCACGACGTCGTCGACCGGCACGGCGGCGAGGTGTGGGCGGCCGTCGGCGACGACGACGTCCCGTACGTCCGCATGCTCCTGCCGCGCGCCGGCGCGACCCGGGAGCCCGGACGCGGCGGCGGCCGCCGGGCGGTCTACGACTTCGGGCTGCTCGAGGCCCCGGAGACCGCCGCGGACCTGCGCGACGTGCCCCTGGCCGAGCTCGCCTTCACGGTGTTCGACACCGAGACGACGGGCCTCGACGCCGCGGGCGGGGACGAGATCGTCCAGATCGCCGCGGTGCGCTGCCTCAACGGCCGCGTCGTCGACGGCGAGGAGTTCGACGCCCTCGTCCACCCGGGCCGGCGCATCCCGGCGGCCTCGACGGCCGTCCACGGGATCACCGAGGCCATGGTCGCCGGGGCACCGCCGCTCGCCGACGTCGTCCCCCGCTTCGCGCGCTTCGCCGACGGCAGCGTCCTCGTCGGCCACAACGTCGCCTTCGACCTGCAGTTCCTCCGCCTGGCCGAGGGCCGCACCGGCGTCGCGCTGCGCCAGCCCGTCCTCGACACCCTGATGCTCGACGCCGCCGTCCACCCCGACCACCCCGAGCACACCCTCGAGGCGATGGCCGCCCGCCTCGGCGTCGAGGTGACCGACCGGCACACGGCCCTCGGCGACGCCCGGGTCACCGCCCAGGTGTTCCTCGGCCTCGTCCGCCTCCTCGCCGACCACGGCATCACGACCCTCGGCGAGGCCGTCGACGCCTCCCGCGCCACGTACATGGCCCGCGTCGACCGCCGCTACGCCTGACCGGCCCGCCCCGCGCCGCCGTCCGCGGGCTTCAGCGGACGAGGACCTCCGGGGACCCCTCGGCGTCCTCGCCCATCTCCTCGGCGATGCGCAGCGCCTCCTCGATGAGGGTCTCGACGATCTGCGACTCCGGGACGGTCTTGACGACCTCGCCCTTGACGAAGATCTGGCCCTTGCCGTTGCCGGACGCGACGCCGAGGTCGGCCTCGCGGGCCTCGCCCGGGCCGTTGACGACGCAGCCCATGACGGCGACGCGCAGCGGGACGGTCATGCCCTCGAGCCCGGCGGTGACCTCCTCGGCGAGCTTGTAGACGTCGACCTGGGCGCGCCCGCACGACGGGCACGAGACGATCTCGAGCTTGCGCGGGCGCAGGTTGAGCGACTGGAGGATCTGGATGCCGACCTTGACCTCCTCGACCGGCGGCGCGGAGAGCGAGACGCGGATCGTGTCGCCGATCCCCTTGCTCAGCAGCGCGCCGAAGGCGGTCGCGGACTTGATCGTGCCCTGGAACGCCGGGCCGGCCTCGGTGACGCCGAGGTGCAGCGGCCAGTCGCCCCGCTCGGAGAGCATCTCGTAGGCGCGGACCATGACGACGGGGTCGTTGTGCTTGACCGAGATCTTGAAGTCGTGGAAGTCGTGCTCCTCGAAGAGCGAAGCCTCCCAGACGGCGGACTCGACGAG
>JBQGCR010000132.1:0-2713 GCA_052038585.1 Kineosporiaceae bacterium | reverse complement strand
CCCGGCCGGCCTGCTCCTCGCCCGCCGGCACGGGCTGCGCAGCGAGCCGGGCCCGGGCGGCGTCCGCGTCGTGCGCGGCTACCCGGCCGCCTTCCCCGCACCGCGCAACGCCGCGGTGACCGTCGGGGACGTCGTCCTGCTCCGGGCGGACGACGCCGTCCTCGCCCGGCACCCGCGGCTGCTCGACCACGAGGCCCGGCACGCGGTGCAGTGGGCCTGCTGGCTCGGCCCCCTGGGGTTCCTGCCGGCGTACGGGCTGGCGTCCCTGTGGTCGGTGCTGCGCTGCGGGCACCCCGCGCACGCCAACCCGTTCGAGGTGCGCGCCGGGCTCTCGGACGGCGGCTACCGGCCCCGACCGCGGCCGGGGAGCACGGGTCAGGGCGTGTAGTCGGGCCCGAGGATGACGGTGACGCCGTCGACGGCCTTCTCGGCGTCCCGCTCGACACCCGCGCCGAGCTCCTCGGCGAGCGCCTCGGCCGTGGCCCGCTGCGCCTTGCGCGCGAAGAAGACGGTCGTCTCGGTGACCGCGCCGCGGGGGGTGAAGTTGCCGACCGAGGCGACGGTCCAGCCGCCGGCGGTGAGCTCCTCGCCCGCGCTCTTCGCCAGGCCCGCCGTCGCGGTGTTGTTGAGGACGACGACACCGGTGGTCCGGTCGACGGCGTCCGTCGGCTCGCCGGTCGGGTCCGTCGTCGGCTCGGTCGTCACGTCCGTCGTCGGGTCGGTCGTCGGGTCGGTCGTCGGCTCGGTCGTCGCGCCGGGCTGCCCGGCGCCGGGGGTCTGCGGCGCCGTGACGGCGGGGTCGGGCGCCGAGGCGGTGTCGACGTCGTCCGTCGTGCTCGTCGTCCCGCCGCGGCCGAAGAGGGCCCAGGTCGTGAGGACGACGGCGGCGACGACCGTCATGACCGCCAGCGTCGGCAGGACCACCGCGAGGACCGTCGGCCGGGCACGGTGCGCACCGCGGCGGGTGGCCTCCAGGGCGGAGCCGAAGCGGTCCTCGACGCCTCCGGGGCGCATGGTCGTCACGGTCGGTCCTCCAGCCGGCGAGGGCGGACGGGGTCATGGACGCGCTCATGCTGCCACGTGTCGGGGCCGGAACCGCCATCCGGCTCTGGAGATCAGCGGTGCGTGGTCACCGCATCGCTGAGCGTCGTCAGCCGAGGGTCAGGCGCCGGGCGGAGCGGGCCCGCTGGCGCTCGGAGCGCATGCGCCGCAGCCGCTTGACGAGCATCGGGTCGTGCGCCAGCGCCTCGGGACGGTCGAGCAGGGAGTTGAGCACCTGGTAGTACCGCGTGCCGGACATGTCGAACAGCTCCCGCACGGCCTGCTCCTTGGCGCCGGCGTACTTCCACCACTGCCGCTCGAAGGCGAGGATCTCGACCTCGCGCTCGGTCAGGGCCTGCGCCGCGCCGTTGCCGGCGTCGCTGACGCGCGCTGCCTCCACGACGACCTCCGGGAGTCGGTGACGACCTACCCGGCCACCGTACACGCCGGTGAACGACAGCCGTGTAACTCGCCGCCCGCGTCAGGCCATCGAGTCGAGGACGATCCGGATGTCGTCCTCGCTCGTGCGCGGGTTGACGACGGCGAAGCGGGTCACCGTCTCCCCCGCGTGCGTCGTCGGGACGACGAACGCCGTGTCCGAGCGCAGCAGCTGGTCGGACCACACCTGGTACTGCTGCGGCGTCCAGCCGACGCGGCGGAAGACGACGACGGACAGGTCCGGCGCGCGCAGCAGCTCGAGGTGGTCGCGCCGCTCGATCTCGGCGGCGGCGAAGCGGGCGACCTCGAGGGTCCGCTCGACCGCCTCGGAGTAGGCCTGGGTGCCGTGCATGGCGAGGCTGAACCAGAACGGCAGCCCGCGGGCGCGGCGGGTGAGCCCGACGGCGTAGTCGCTCGGGTTGACGTCCTCGCCCTCGGTGAGCACGTCGAGGTAGCCGGCCTTCTGCGTGTGCGCGGCGCGGGCGACGTTGGGGTCGCGGTAGAGCAGCGCGCAGCAGTCGTACGGCGCGAAGAGCCACTTGTGCGGGTCGACGATGAAGGAGTCGGCGTGCTCGATGCCGTCGTAGCGGGACCGGACGCTCGGCGCGGCGAGGCCCGCGCCGCCGTAGGCGCCGTCGACGTGGAACCACGTCCCGGTCTCGCGGCAGAACCGCGCGACGGAGTCGAGGTCGTCGACGATGCCGAAGTTCGTCGTCCCGGCGGTCGCGACGACGGCGAAGAGCCCGTCGTGGCCGCTCTCGGCGACCGCCCGGCGCAGGTTCTCCCCGGTGAGGCGGCCGTCGGCGTCGACGGGGACGCCGATGAAGTCGACGTCCATGACGTCGCACGCCGAGACGATCGAGGAGTGGGTCTGGGCCGTGCCGGCGACCGCCCAGCGGGCCGGCCGCGCGCCGTCGCGGTGGATCCGCGCCCGGTAGCGCGCCGCGACGAGGGCCGAGAGGTTGCCGATCGACCCGCCGGGGACGAAGACGCCGCCGGCGCTGTCGGGCAGGCCGGCGAGGTCGGCGACCCAGCGCAGCGCCTGGTTCTCCGCGTAGACCGCGCCCGCGCCCTCGAGCCAGGAGCCGCCGTAGATCGACGACGCGCCGACGACGAGGTCGAACAGGGTCGCGGCCTCGGTGGGCGCCGCGGGGATGAACGACAGGTACCGCGGGTGGTCGATGGAGATGCAGGCCTTCGCGAGCCGCTCGGCGAAGAGCTCGAGGACCTCCGG
>JBQGCR010000131.1:0-3362 GCA_052038585.1 Kineosporiaceae bacterium | reverse complement strand
CGCGTCGGCGGCGAGCAGGAGCGGGACGTCCATCCGGTTCGTCACGTTGGCCTGGTTGGCCGGCGAGCGGCGGGCTCGCATCTTCGTCATCGCCAGGCCGAGCTCGGCCGGGCGCAGGAGGGCGAGGACGGCGGCGAGCTTGGCGGGCGTCATCCCCGCCGTGAGCCGCAGCACCTCCCGGCGCGGGACGGCGGGGTCGACGAGCATCCGGGCGGCGTCGACGTCGGGCAGCGCCATCGCCTCGCCCGCCACCGACAGGTCGAGCCCGTGCGCCGCGACGAACGCGTCGAGCATGTCGAAGTCCCCGGCCCGGCGGCCGTCGAGCTCGACGACGGCGCCGTCGGTGACGACGAGCGAGGGCTGCGGGTCGGCGGGGGAGTCGAAGGCGACCAGCCCCAGCGCGGGGTCCTCGACGGCGAACCCGTCGAGGTTGACGAGCTGGGCGTCCATGAAGCGGTAGCGCCCGATCACCCGGGCCCCGCCTCCGCCAGGGCCTGCTCGCGCGCCCACACCCCGAGGGCCGCCGAGGCGGCGGCGACGTCCTGCTCCGCCGTCCCCCCGCTCACGCCGACGCCGCCGACGACGCGCCCGCCGGACCACAGCGGCAGGCCGCCGCCGAAGCACACGTAGCGGCCGGCGTGCGCGGCGAACAGGCCGGTCAGCTCGCCCCGCTCGCCGACGAGCGGCTGGAGCTCGTGGGTCGCGCTGCGGTGGGCGACGGCGGTGTAGGCCTTGTCCGGCGCGAGGACCGGGCCGGCGATCTCGGCGCCGTCCATCCGCTGGAAGGCGAGCAGGTGCCCGCCGCCGTCGACGACGGCGACGGACACCTGCGCGTCCAATTCGGCGGCGGCCTCGACCGCCGCCTCGCACATGGCGGTCGCCAGCGCGAGGTCGACGACCGTGAGGGTGAGCCGGGGCATCAGCGCTCGTGGGCCTCTTCCAGCGTCGTCCGCCCGATCTCCGCGTAGTTCTCCGGCTTGTTGCGCTTGAGCCACAGGGCGTAGCCGACGCCGAAGAGGAAGATCGCCGGGACGTAGTACGGCGCGAGGGTGTACGCCGCGGTGCTGCCGCCGGGGCCGGCCGCGAAGGTGCGGTTGCTCCACAGCAGCGTCAGCGCGTAGACCATGCCCGCGCCGCCGACGAGCGGGCAGACCAGGGTCCACAGCGGGTTGCTCGGCTGCTCCTTCTTGACCCAGAAGTAGCTGATGACCGCGGCGGAGCAGATCGTCTGGACGATGAGGATCATCGCCGTCCCGACGAGCGCGAGGATCGAGTAGAGGACGAAGTACGGGATGCCGTCGGGGTTGTCGACGAGGTTGCCGTCGGCGTCGGCGATCTGGACCGACGAGAAGAGGAAGAACCCGACGACGAGGACGACGGTGATCGTCGACTGGATCATCGAGCCGACGGCGGGCGAGCCGTGGACGGGGTGCGCCGAGCCGACGGTCCGCCGGACCGCGGGGACGAACGACTCCCGGCCGAGGGCGAAGATGTACCGCGAGGCGGCGTTGTGGAAGGCCATGGCACAGGCGAAGGAGCCGATGACGACGAGCAGCTCGTAGGCGCCCTGGGCGAAGCCGCCGAGGTTGGAGTTCACGAGGCCGAGCCACAGGTCGAACGGCGAGGTCGCGGACAGCTCGACGGACTGCTGGCGGCCGTTGCCGACGATGACCATCCACGAGACGAACGTGTAGAACAGGCCGAGCCCGACGACGGCGATGAGCGTCGCCCGCGGGACGATGTGCTTGGGGTCCTTGGACTCCTCGCCGTAGACGGCCGTCGTCTCGTAGCCCACCCAGGACCAGAAGGCGAAGAAGATGCCGAGCGCCGCGGTGCCCGCCGCCACCTGGGTGCCGAACGCGCCGGCGTCGAGGCTGTCGAAGGCCGGGACGATCGGGACGGTGTCGCCGAACATGAACCCGTCCGGGCCGCCCTTGAAGAGCACCGACAGCCCCAGCGCCAGGAGCAGGACGACCTCGGCGACGAGGGTGACGCCGAGCACCGCCGCGGTCAGCGAGATCGAGAAGTAGCACAGCACGCCGATGAGGGCCGCGCCGGCGAGGGCGAACCACAGCCAGTTGACGTCGACCTCGAAGTGCTTGAGCACCGCGTCGTGGGCGAAGGAGGAGAACCCGCCGATGAGCGAGGCCTCGAAGATGATGTACGCGACCGTGACGAGCAGGCCGGACGCCATGCCCCACACCTGGCCGAGGCCCTTGGTGATGAAGCCGTAGAAGGCGCCGGCGGTCGTGATGTGCTTGGCCATCGACACGTAGCCGACGGTGAACAGCGTGAGGACGATCGTGGCGAACAGGAAGCCCGCCGGGGCGCCGATGCCGTTGCCGTAGCCGACGGCGACGGGGACGTTGAACGTCATCGCGGTGATGGGCGCCGCGTTGGCGACGGCCATGAACAGCACCCCGACGAGGCCGACGGCACCGGCCTTGAGTCCGGTCGAGGTGACCTTGTGGTCCCCCGGCATCGCCACCGGGGTCTTCGTGGGTTCCTGCGTCACGGGCTTCCTACCTTCACCTCGGGCCACTGCGGGACGGGCAGGCACGGCGTACGTCGACGGATCACCGGCGCCGCTGGAGACGCACGATGGCACGAGCGCGGGACCGTTACAAGAGGTCGGGAGAGGCCGTTACGGCTGATTCACAGGACCGAAACCTGCCGCACGTCCGGAGCCCGGCATCCTGATCCGGCTGCGCCGCAACGGAAGGAGCGGCACCGGATTCGGTATGTCCAATCGGTCTACCCCATGGGTATGCTGCGGCCCCGGCCACGACAGGGGAGGGTGGATGTCCGACGGCTCGCCCGACGGCCGCCTGGGGTACGCCGACAAGTCGGCCGTCCTCGAGGCGAGTCTCGCGCACTGGAACCCGGGCAAGACGCAGTTCTGGCTCGACTCGGGCGTCCCGCTCGTCATCGGGCGTCGCGAGGGCTACCGGCTCTGGGACATGTCCGGCACCTGCCTGCTCGACCTGCACCTCAACGGCGGCACGTACAACCTCGGGCACCGCAACCCCGAGGTCGTCGCCGCGGTCCGCGAGGGGCTCGACCACTTCGACGTCGGCAACCACCACTTCCCCTCGATCGCGCGGGCCGCGCTCGCGGAGGCGCTCGTGCGGACCGCCCCCGCCGGGCTGACGAAGGTCGTCTACGCCAGCGGCGGCGGCGAGGCCGTCGACATCGCGCTGAAGACCGCCCGGCACGCCACCGGCAAGCGCAAGATCGTCTCGGTCGTCAAGGCGTACCACGGGCACACCGGCGTGGCCGTCGAGACCGGCGACGAGCGGTTCTCCCGGCTCTTCCTGTCCGACCACCCCGACGAGTTCCCGCACGTGCCCTTCAACGACCTC